>ONET01000096.1 GCA_900316905.1 uncultured Treponema sp. | reverse complement strand
AGGCTGTAATGGCCGCCTACGGTTTCAAGCCAAGCATGACGGAAAGCGAAATTGTCAGTGAATTGTTCAAAATGTATGAGAAATTGCAAAGTAAATAATGGTAGGTGTAAAACAATGATAGTATTTTATGGAATTTCTGATTTGGTGTGAAAAATTCGAGTTTGAATGCATTTACGATAAAGAACTTTTACCTTTCCACGATGCTGATGGAATTAAGGTACTTGTTCTTGTTTCAAAAATTAAATATCGGAACGCGCGAGAATGTAGAAAACGAGGCTGGATAGAATAGTTTTTTGCTTCATAAATATACAATTTTTTATGAAAAAAGATATGATATATCTAAAGATATCGCTGTAATTGTCAGTAAAAAAAATAAATATGTATTTGCGGTGTCTAACACATTTTTCCTTGACTTTTTTGACAAATGTTCGTAAATTTGAATTATATACTAGGAAGAAGGAGGCGCGTCTATGGCAACTTCAAGCATTTTTGCGAATTTTAATATAATTGACTCAAAAAAAGCGGAAGATTTTGCAAGGGCTTTGGATATTTCTGCAAAAGAAAATTCCAGAAAAAGCGCTGGCAGAAAAAGCGCCTTTGTCTCGCTTCCTGACGAAATAAAATCTCTCTGGGCAAAAAGAAAAGAGCATAAATGAATTTTAATGTCGTAAATATTAGCGACTTGATTTATTCTGTCGGCGAAAAAGAAGTCCGCATGGCTCTTTCAGATTTTAAATGTTCCCAAAATTCGGAAATAGAAAACTTTCTAAAAAATAATGCGATTGATTTTTCAAAAAGGAAGATTTCTGTCACGCATCTAGTTCTGGATGACAGCGGACAGATTGCCGCGTATTTTACTTTGACCCATAAGCCTGCGAATGTTTCCGCTTCTGGTTTGAGCAAATCAGCGATGAAGACTCTTTCCCGTTACGCAGTTCTTGACGAAGATACAAATTCATACAATATCTCAGCTTTTTTAATCGCTCAGTTTGGCAAGAATTCTGCATATGACGGAAAACGCAATATCTCTGGAAACAAGATGATGGATTTTTGTTTTGAAATTCTTGAATCTGTTCAAAAGCAAGTTGGCGGCGGTATTGTGTTTCTTGAATGCGAAGATAAAAAGCAATTGTTGAATTTCTACCAAAATGAAAACAATAATTTTCGCGTCTACGGCGAGCGCTTTTCAGAGACCGAAAAAACAAAGTATATTCAGCTTTTGAAATTCTTTTAGCAAAATTATTCCGTCGAGGCCTTAACCTTCAAAAAACTCGTAAATCCGGTCCACGTAGTCGGGGGCTTCGTCGTAGACCGCGTGGCCATAGTTTTGGTACACATAGGAACGGGCGGAAGTTCCGGCAAGGCGCGCGATTTGGGGAGCCGCGTCCGCGCCAAAGATTTTGTCAAGGCCCGCGCCTACGGCAAGGATAGGGCATTTTATTTTTGGAAGAATGTCGGACGCGTCAAAGCCTAAAAGGGCGCGCGCCAAAGTGGCGAAGCGCTTTAGGTCTGCGCTTGTCGCTCCGGCTAGGGAAGCCATAATCGCGTCCTTGTATCGCTCGTAAAAGCTGGGTGTGTAGACCGCTTGGGCGAAGGCTTGGTTAAGCTCTGAAAACTTTTCTTCTTCCGCCAAGCGCGCCCAGTTTTCTATGAGCGCGGCGGCGGTGTCCGTCATTTTTGCGCATGTCGAGCCCAAAAAAAGCTTTGCGGCCAAGTCGGGGCGGCTTTTGGCGAGCGCCTGGGCCGCTATTCCTCCGGCGGAAATTCCCACGACGCAAGCGCCTTTAACGCCAAGCGTGTCCAAGGCTTCGGCCGCCGCTTGCGCCAAAAAATCCGCGCCGCAATTTTGTGGCGGCTCCAGCGGCCGGTCCAACAAATAAATTTTATAGCCGTCCAAAAATTTTTGGTAGCGTTCGGCCACTCCTTGCGCGAATGGCATCAGGCTTTTTGTGAAGATGCCGGGCAAAATTACCAGCGGCTTTGCGCCGCGCCCAAAGACGGCGCATTCGCATTGCGCGGAGGAGGTGGAAATGGTTTGTGTGGCGGGGTGGTGGGGCATAAAGCGCAAAGTTCCTCTTCGGATACATCCTATTTTGGATTATTGTAGCGCGGTTCGTGTTGTTTTGCTAGAGAAAATCATTTAAACTTTTATCACGGATTTCTTCCCCAAAAAATAAAAAATGCGCTATAATAATACAAATTTCTAAAAGGGGGCAGAATATGGATTACGCGACAATTACAGTGAAAGTTCCAAAAGAGATGACTGCGTATTTTTCTGACGATTATGTTGCCGAATCTGGCGAAGATCTTAAGCGGAACGCTTTGCTCCTTTATCCCTATATTTACAACAATGTAATTTCTCATGGCCGGGCCGCTGAAATTTTGGGAATAAAAAAACTCGATTTGATTGATTTGTACGATGAAATGGGATTCCCTTATTTTGACATGGACATCAGCGAGGTTCGCAAGGACATCCAAACCTTCCGTGAATTGAAAAAGGCCCTTGCATGATAGTAATTTCAGACGCAACTCCTATTATTTCGTTGCTAAAAATAAACCGCTTGGACTTGCTTGAAAAATTATTTGGCTCCGTGCGGATTCCAAAAGGCGTTTTTGCGGAACTGACTGAAAACCAGCGTTTTCAAGAAGAGGCGAAAATTGTCGCAGACAGCGTTTTTATTCAAGTTGTGGAAGAAATAGACGACAGGTATGTTTCTTTGCTTCGCCGCTCTACGGGGCTTGATTTAGGTGAAAGCGAGGCTATTTTTCTTTCTGACAATGGCAAGGCGGACTTGCTTCTGATGGACGAAGCTCGCGGGCGCGAGGTTGCCGTTCGAATGGGAATTAAGGTCATGGGAACCATAGGAATTTTGGCGCTTGCATATGAAGACTCGCTTTTGTCGGCGGAAGAAATAAAATCCGCCATAGACGTTCTTCGTGATTCAGGTCGTCATATAAGCGACAGGCTTTACGAACAATTGCTTGGCTTGCTTCCGCGTTAGGGGCTGGAGCGCCGGAGTGCCGAGCGGAAGCGAGGCATGAGCCGCGGCTAGTCGGCGAAGCGCGCAAGATCCGACCCGACGCTGGCGGCAGCGGAACGCCGTAAAGCCCGGCCCGCCGCAAGGCGGGACACGCCCAAAAATTTCTTCCATTTCCCCCTTGCCGATTCTTGTTTTTTTTATTAAATTTAAAAGTAGAAAAAGAAAATCTTCCAACAAAATTTCTACGGAAATTTCGTATAGGAATTTATAGGAGTAAAGTAATGGCAAAACAGTTGTTGTTCAATGAAGACGCGCGCAGAAAGTTGCTTTCGGGCGCTGAGCAAATCGCAAAAGCGGTAAAAGTTACGCTTGGACCTTGCGGCCGCATGGTCATGCTTGACAAAAAATACGGCTCGCCCACAATCACAAAGGACGGCGTTAGCGTCGCAAAAGAAGTGGAGCTTAAGGACCCCTACGAAAACATGGGAGCCCAGTTCGTTCGCGAAGTCGCTTCAAAGACAAACGACGACGCCGGTGACGGAACGACAACCGCCACGGTTTTGGCCTACGCCTTGGTTCGCGAAGGACTCAAGTCGGTTGCCGCCGGAATGACTCCGATCGCCGTTAAGCGCGGAATGGACAAGGCCGTCGCCACGACAATCGCTGAAATCAAAAAGAATTCAAAGCCGGTGAAGGGCGCTGACGACATCACTCACATCGCCACAATTTCCGCCAACAACGACGAGGAAATCGGAAAGATGCTCGCCGACGCTATCGAGAAGGTTGGAAAGGACGGCGTCATCACAGTCGAAGAGTCAAAGAACATGGACACGACTGTCGACACTGTTGAAGGAATGCAGTTCGACCGCGGATACATTTCGTCTTACTTCATCAACGACCGCGACAGAATGGAAGCCGATTTTGAAGACCCCTACATTTTGATTCACGACAAAAAGATTTCAACTATGAAAGACTTGCTCCCGATTTTGGAGAAGGTTGCCAACGAAGGCCGCTCGCTTGTTATCATCGCCGAAGACGTTGACGGAGAGGCTTTGACGACTTTGGTCTTGAACACGATTCGCGGAACAATCAAGGTTTGCGCCGTCAAGGCTCCTGGCTTTGGCGACCGCCGAAAGGACATGCTTCAGGACATCGCCATTTTGACTGGCGGTCAGGTTGTTTCTGAGGAAGTCGGAATCAAGCTTGAGAACGCCGACATTTCAATGCTCGGAAAGGCCAAGTCTGTCAAGATCGACAAGGACAACACTACAATCGTTGGAGGCGCTGGCGCAAAGAAAGCGATCAGCGAGCGCGTCGCCGAGATTAAGAGCCAGATTGAAAAGTCAACTTCTACTTATGACAAAGAGCAGCTCCAGAAGCGCTTGGCCAAGTTGGCCGGCGGCGTGGCCGTCATCAATGTCGGAGCCACAACCGAAACTGAGATGAAGGAAAAGAAGTTCCGCGTTGAGGACACAATCGCCGCCACCCGCGCCGCTTTGGAAGAAGGCGTTGTCGCCGGAGGCGGACTCGCTCTTATCGAAGCGTCAAAAGCTTTGGAGACTATTCCCGCCGATTTGTCAGAAGACGAAAAGGTTGGATACAAGATCGTCCGCCGCGCGCTTGAAGAGCCGATTCGCCAGATCGCCGACAACGCCGGCGTTGACGGAGCGGTTGTCGCCGCCCGCGCCAAGAGCGAAAAGAAGGGCGTAGGCTACAACGCTTACACCGGCGAATGGGTCAACATGATCGAAGCCGGAATCATCGACCCGGCCAAGGTCACTTGCAGCGCCCTTAAGAACGCCGCTTCTATCGCAGGCACAATGCTCACAACAGAATGCGCGATTACCGACATCCCCGAGCCCAAGCCCGCCATGCCCGCTCCCAACCCGGAGATGGGATATTAAAAAAGATTTCGGGCCCTAGGCCCGAGAATCTTTTTTAATGTCGAGTTTCGCCTAGCTCGCCGAAAGGCTCGCTTTTTCGCTTCGCGAAAATCGGCAAAACTCGCGGGGCCGTTTGGCCAACAAAAAAGCCGACCCTTTGGGCCGGCCTTTTTTTGTCTTGCGACAGTTTTTGGTTTGTCGCCGCTTTATGGTCTTATTATCATTGCGCGCGAATGCTCGTGTTCCTTACAACGACGTCGTGGGCGCCGCCTTCGCGGAGGCTTGCGGGGCTTACCAAGGTGAGCTTGGCTTTTTCCTGAAGTTCGGGGATTGAGACCGCTCCGCAGTTGCACATTGTGTGGATGATTTTGCTTGTCGTGATTTGAACGTTGTCGTGCAGGCTTCCTGCGTATGGAACGTATGAGTCGACGCCTTCCTCAAAGGCCATCTTCTTGGCGCCGCCCAAATCGTAGCGCTGCCAGTTGCGGGCGCGGTTGGATCCTTCGCCCCAGTATTCCTTTACGTAGTTTCCGTTTACGATAAGCTTGTTGGTCGGAGATTCGTCAAAGCGGGCAAAGTAGCGGCCAAGCATTACAAAGTCCGCGCCCATCGCAAGCGCCAAGGTTATGTGATTGTCGTGAACGATTCCGCCGTCCGAGCAAATCGGAACGTAGATTCCGGTTTCCTTGTAGTATTGGTCGCGGGCTTTGGCAACTTCGATGGTGGCCGTGGCTTGGCCGCGTCCGATGCCTTTTTGCTCGCGGGTGATGCAGATGGAGCCGCCGCCGATTCCGATTTTAACAAAGTCCGCGCCCGCTTCGGCCAGGAACCTAAAGCCTTCGGCGTCGACGACGTTTCCGGCTCCGACCTTTACGTCCTTGCCAAAGTTTTCGTGGATGTCCTTAAGCGCGCGGCGCTGCCATTCGGTAAAGCCTTCCGAGGAGTCCAAGCACAAAACGTCGGCTCCGGCCTTTAGCAAAAGCGGAACGCGTTCCATGTAGTCGCGCGTGTTGATTCCCGCTCCGACGATGTAGCGCTTTTTGTCGTCCAAAAGCTCCAAGGGGTGCTCTTCGTGGCTTGCGTAGTCCTTGCGGAAAACCAAGTATTGCAAGTTGCCGTTTTTGTCGACAATCGGAAGCTGGTTGATTTTGCGCTCCCAGATAAGGTCGTTGGCTTCGTCAAGCGTGATGTCGCTTTGGCCTGTGACCAAGTCCTTGAGCGGAGTCATGTACTTGCTTACGGGGTCGTTGGGGTTGCAGCGGCTCATTCTAAAGTCGCGCTCGGTGATGATTCCCATCAACTTGCCGTTGTGCTCGCCGTTTTCTGTTACGGCGACGGTGGAATGTCCTGTTTGCTCAATCTTTTCGCAAAGTTCCTGCAAAGTCTGGTCGGGGCGGATGTTCGTGTCGGAAGAGACAAAGCCCGCCTTGTACATTTTTACGTGCGCTATCATCGCGGCTTGGTCGGCGATTGTCTGCGAGCCGTAGATGAAGCTGATTCCGCCTTCCTTGGCAAGCGCGATGGCCATTTTGTCGTTTGAAACCGACTGCATTACCGCGCTGACCATCGGAATGTTCATGTAAAGCGCTGATTTTTCGCCCGCCTTTTTGTTGTAGCGGACAATCGGAGTTCTTAGCGAAACGTTTGCAGGAATGCAGTCCGCCGATGTGTAGCCCGGAATCAATAGATACTCGTCGAATGTGTGGGACGGTTCCTCAAAAAAGTACGCCATAAATTTCCTCCTTATGCGTCGTTCAAATCATATAAAAAATTGAATTATTGTAATGTAATTTTGAATTTTACGCAAGACCAAAACCGCAAAAACGCTTCCGGTTGCGGCTGCGTCTGGGCGGCGCCAGGCCCGCAAGCGTAGCGTTGCGGAGATCCGCTCGATACAACGATTTGGGGATTTCTTATGATAATACGAGCGGAAAAATAAAAGCGGCGGCTGTAAAGGAGATAAAATCAGCCGGCTGTTGCTATTGCGGCGCGAAAATTTTATTCGTGCCGCAAAAGGAACGAGTCAAGGCCTTGATTGCCAGCGCTCGCAAGAGCGCAGTTGAATAAACTTCAACTAGCAAAACGGCACGTAGCGAAGCGAGCCTTGACCGTTCCTACTTCACCCAGATTGTAACCACGTCGCCAAAGTAGACGCCGCCCACGCAGGTGAACTCTAGCGTCACGGTGCTGTTGTCCGCCGTTCCCAGCTTGAAAAGCATTGAGCCGTAAGGGCCGATGTTAAAGCATGTTCCGCCGTTGTTCAGCAAAAGCGGGCCCAAGTAGGCAGTCGTGGGCGTCGCTCTAGGCGGGGTGTCCTCCCAATACTTATGCTTTCTGTAAGTGTTTTTTGCCGGAAGCCCGCTAAAAGGAATTGAAACGTTGGATATGCAGTTTTTTCCCTTGATGTTCGAAAGATTTGAAATGTCGCACCAGCCGTAAAAGGGCTCCCATAAGTCTATCGCGGTGATCGGGTAGAGGTAAGTTTGAACTTGTCCCGCGCTGTCTGTGTACGAGCAGGTGTAAAGCGCGTTTCCTTGGTATGTGGCCGCGTTTTGGTTGTGGCCGCTTCCGGCTGCTGGAACAAGCATGTCGCCCGCAAATTCCTGCAGCAAGCTTGCCTCTGTGTAAGACTTTCCGGCGGCCGTCTGAAGCGCGTCCAAAATGGATTTCATGTCGACCGAGTTGTTCCGAGCCAATTCCCGTATGAATTTTACGCCGCCAAATTTTCGGCTTATCCAAGAGCCAAGCAAAAAGCCTGCGGCGTAGGTCGGAGACGCATTTCCGGTAAGGCCGTAGCCCCATGAGTCGGTGTAGTTGGCCGTGCAAAGGCGGCCCTTTGGCGTGTTGCCTAGGTCTCCGTCAACGTCTAAATCGCTTACGCCCAAATAATCCTGCATCATGTCCTCGCACAGCAGGGCCAAAAACTCCCCGTACCAGTAAGTCCATTCCACGCCCTGCTCAAGCGTTTTTACAGTGAAGGATATCGCGTGCGAAAATTCGTGGAGGGACGTTGAGTAGGCTTCCATCGGCTCTTCGAGAAGCGTTTTGCTGTCCAAGTACAAAAAGCGGCCTTCGTTGCTTCCTTCATAGCCTTTGATGGAATCCCTCGGACTTACAAAACCGTACAACTTGCCCTGTTCCAGCATTTCGTAAAAGAGAATGTTTATTTTTTCCCCGGTCTTTGAATAGGTTGAAAGCGCTTCGTCCTTGGTAAAGGTCTCGGTGGCGGGATCGTATAGGTAAATGTTTTTCGCCGGCTCTCCGTAAATGTGGCTGACGAGCTTGTAGCCGTTTATGAATTTTTTGCCAAGCTCTTGAGCCTTTGCCTTAAAGGCGTCTTTGTCTTTGTTGTACTGGGCGTCGTCTTTTTTTACCCAAACATAGTAGTCGTCTTCCGAAACCAGCAGTTCGAACTCGTTTTGCTCGATGGTTTTCAAGTCCTCTGGCTTTAGGTTGTTGAAGGTTTCTGTGTCGCCCACGGAATAATTTTTGGGGCCATTTTGGACGGACATCGCGAGTTTTTTTGGCGCCGATGAAGAATTCTTTAGGGTGTTCCAAAAATTTTGGTAGATGAGCGCGTGGGGGTCTTGTTCCGCCTCGCGCGAAAAGCCGGACGGCTCTAGGGGATCTTCGAAAATGCTTGCGGAAATTCCGTTTTTTATTTTTGCCGCTCGGGTGTTTTCTTTTTTTAACGCAACGCTTAAAGGGTTTGTTTTTGTCATGTAAATTGTTTTGCCTTTTACGCCCGACAAGATGAGTTTTTTTGTGGTGGGGCCCACTGTAATGGGCTGCGACGAGGCGGCCTCCGTTTGCGTTTGCGTTATGTCGCTCGCCGGGTGTTGGTCGGCCGGAATGGGAGGCAATCCGGAACCGTTTGAGCAGCCGACGAAAAACGCCGCTCCCAAAAAAGCAAGCGCTATGGCGAATGATTTTACCGCTTTTAGTTTCATAATCGTTCTCCTATATGTAGCGCGCCTTGATTGCCAGCCCGCGTGAGCGGGCAGTTTAATCGATTCCTATAGCAAAATGGCGTTTTACGCCATACCGTTCTTACTTTGCGTAAATCGTGATTGTGTCGCTAAAGCCGGCGCTTCCTGTCGGCACGCTAAACTCGATTGTCACGCTGTCGGAAGCGGCCTCTCCAAGATTAAAAAGCATGCTGCCGTAGGGGCCGATTTGGGCGGCGCCGCGCCCCCCCTTGAACTTAAGCGGGCCAAGGTAGGCTGTTGTGGGCGGATTTCCTTTCCAGTCACCCTTTTTGTACACGTTGGCGTTTGGCAACTGGCTAAAAGAAATGGGTGTGTTTGTAATGTTCTCGCCATACTTTGACTGGTCGCACCAACCGTAAAAAGGAGCCCACAAGTTTATGGCTGTGACGGGGTAAAGGTAAGTTTGCTCTTGGCCGCCCGCATCGGTGTAGGCGGTGGATAGATCGTCGTGGAACTCCACGATGTCGTGGTAATAGCCCTTGCCGTCAGGCTCGAAGTAGAAGCGCTGGGCGTAGGTGGAGTTCGCGGAGTACTGCTGG
>ONET01000089.1 GCA_900316905.1 uncultured Treponema sp. | reverse complement strand
GATCAGAACAACGTATACACGGAGTACGAGGATCTGCCCGTGCAGGGTACCTTCTCCGAGGAGGTACTTGACCTGCTGAGAATGCTGGTAAAATGGGGGGAGAGGCACAGGTAAAATATGAGCCGGAGAACGGTGAACTGTATGTTCGCAGCAAGTATATGACCGTTTGAGATGAAACGCTCCCGAAGACAGAACTTTTTTTCCTTTTTTTGTTAATAATTTGATTCTTTAATTGATAAGGATAATAATAAATGTTAAATTCAAGATAGAGCAGTTTATATACTGCAAGAAGATGATTTAGATAGCAAAAACCGAAGGAGGGAAAACGATGCCGGCTAAGAAAACAAAAGACACAGTTGCTGATAAGACAACTCCAGAGAAGACAACTGTAGTCAAGGATACGACAGAAGAGAAGGCTGCCCCGAAAAAAGCGGCAGCAAAGAAAGCTGCTCCGAAAAAGGCTGCTCCGAAAAAGGCTGCTCCGAAAAAAGCAGCTCCGAAAAAAGCTACAGCCAAAAAAGCTGCTGTTGAAGAGACAGCTGTGAAAGAAGCCGCTGTTGAAGAGGCAGCTGTGAAAGAGACCGCTGTTGAAGAGCCGACGATCGAAGACACGGTGGCGGCGGTTCCCGCCCCAACGCCCAGCGCGGCGCCGGACACGACGACAATCTCAAAGGACCTAAAGACAGAAATTGTTTCAGTTCTTTCATACATGGATCAATTGCTTGAAAACTTGCCGGAAGACAAAATCACGGAATTCGCTAAATCCGAGCACTTTGTCACATACAAGAAACTCTTTGACGAGCTTGGCCTTTCATAAAAAATGGGTTTGCTTAGCGTAGCCTCCGGCAAAAAAGGCGCCTTGTCCGCCGACAGTCAAAGTTTTTCAACAATGTCCTTCCAGCAATGGGCGGAAGAAAACGGCTTTGAGCATTGCGGAGTTTTTTGCGAGCGAAACGGCTTGATGATGCTTGAATGCGCTTACGGCATTGACACCGCAAGCGTGTTCCGCTCGATTTCTACAAAAGACTTTTGGCTTGGCTCAGCCCGCTCGGACACATGGATTACGATTGACAGCGAAAGCCCCAACTACAGCGCTTTCACCCAGTTTTTGGGAACGGAAGCGCGCTCGCTGACAAAGGCTTTTAGGATTCTGAAAATTTCAGTCGCCAACGGCTTCATGATTTTTTTTGAATATTCATACAAGCCGATCGGAATTTTACGCCGCTCGCAAGACTTTTCGCAAGAGCTAAAAAGCTTAATGCAATGCCGCAAGAAAATCCTGCTTGAAAAGCCCAGTTTGGAAGACACAGAGCGCTTGCTGGAAAGCATGACGGCGCGCCTTTGCTTGATATCCACAAAGAGGGCCTTGGACGAAACCGTAAAAAAAATCGAAGTGAGCGAGCTTACAATCCAGCAGACATTGCTCAACACAATCTTTGAAGAAATTTTCTACAAGACGCAAAAACTCTTCGCGCCGCCGGCCGCGCTTTACTCAGAGGACATTGGCGAGATAAAAATAGCCGCGCCGATAAGTTCCGACACCGAGGACGAAACTCTCAAGGAGCAGCTTTCCTTAGAATACGAAAGCCTCATCGGAAAAGAAGCCTCTAAAAAAATCATAATTTTAACCGCAGGCTATTCATCGGACAGCGAAGAAACGTTAGACTATCTTTTGCGGGGTTAATTTTGGCCGTAGAATTTTTTCTTGCCAAAAACTCAAGCGAAAGCGCGAAGGCTAATGGAATCGCCCTGCATTCAGCCTACAATCCAGAAATCGAAGCGGAACGTTTCGCGCAAGGACTGGACGCGTCCTTTGTTCCCGCCTGCGTCATTGTCCTGGAAGCGGCGCTTGGCCATTGCCTCCCCTTTTTGCGGGAAAAATTTCCAGGAGCCAAAATTGGCGTAATCCGTTTTTGCGAGGACTTTAAAAGCCGCGACAAAGAATGGGACTTTGCGCTAAGCTTGCGCAAGGCCGCGTCCGACAGAGGCGCCGAGGAGCCTTTAAGCGAGCGCTTGTTCCTTGCGCTGGGCGAAGAAGGCCTTTACCAAACATTGTTTTATGAATGGCCGCCGTCGGCGCGCGCTTGGCCGGAAGAAACAAGAATTGCGTGGCAAGAGATAAAGGCCGCCGCTCAAAAGGCCAAGGCGGTCTTGGCGACGCGCGAGCATTTTGGAAAGCGTTGGCTAAAGAATAAGATTCATTTTTTTGAGCGCCTTCAAAAGACAGCGATTTTAAAAAAGATAAAGGCGCCGCTTGTGATTTGCGCGTCAGGCCCAAGCCTTGAGGAGACGCTTCCGGCCATAAAGGCGGCCAGAAAAAAAATATTTCTCTGCGCGCTTTCGTCTTCCGCGACTGTTTTGGCGCGTTTTGGCCTTGAACCGGATCTTTGCATGAGCTGCGACGGCGGCTGGTGGGCAAAAAAGCACTTGGACATTTTTCGAAAGCGCCTTTTGAATTGCCCCCTTGCGCTTGCGACGGAAGCCGCCCTTCCCGCATGCCTTTTCAAGACAAAGACAATCGTTCCCCTGTGCTATGACGACGACGCGCTTTCCAAAGAGTTTTTTGACGCCTTGGGCGTCGGCTGCCTTTTTGCCCGCAGGAACGGAACTGTAAGCGGAAGCGCGCTTGAGCTTTTTGAAAGCTTGTCGGACGGGCCGATATTTTTCGCAGGCCTTGACATGCAGGCGTCAAAAACGCGCGGCCACGCAAGGCCAAACGCCTTGCAAACTGAAAGCGAGGCCAAGGACTTTAGGCTCTTTCCAAAAGCCACAAGAGCGGCGAGGTCTGCGCTAAAAAACGAAGCGCTTGAAATTTACGCCTCATGGTTTTCATCTTTTCCGCTAAAAGAAGAGCGCGTTTTTAGAATAAAAGGCCGAGAACCGTTCAAGCGGCGATTGGGAAGCATAGAGGACATAAGCGCCGAAGACTTTTTAAAAAAACTTGAAAGCCAAAAAGATTGCGAAAGCGCGAGTTTTTTCACGACGGCAAGTTTGGCAAACGGAAAAGACAAGAAGCGCGCGATGCGGCAAGTTTTAGAAAAATGGCGCGGCTCCAAGGAATTTTTGGCGGAACTTTTTCCGGCCGACTGCATTATGGCCGCCAGAGAAAAAGACGAGCAAGAAAAAAAGCGCCGCCTTGACGCCGCGCGCAAAAAAAGCGAAAGGCTTTTCCAAGAAATTTTCAAGGAAGGGCTTGATTGAAAATGAGACTGTACAAAGAAATCAGCCGCGCGAAAAACGGCTCAGAGATTCCGATTTTTAAATCAGGAAAGGCGGCGCATTCAAAATACGATCCGGAACGGGAAGCGCTCTCCTTTTTGCCAGAGGCGGACGGACTTTTGTTCGCAATTGTTTTTGGCGTGGGCGGAGGCTACCATATTGAATCGCTTTTGCAAAAGAACCCTGACTGCAAAATAATCGCGGTGGAAGAAAGCGCCGAAGACTTGGACTTTCTAAAAAGCGCCGTCCCATGTGTCCGCCGTCTTTTTGAAAATCCAAACGTCATTTTTTGCGCCGCCGAAATTCCAGGCCAGTTGGAAAATTTCATTTTAAGCAATTACTTTCCGGCTTGCCACGGCGACCTGCAAATGGCGGCCTTGCGCTCGTGGGCTGACGAAGAAGGTTCGGGCTGCAAGAAACTTTTGGACCGCGCGAACAAGGCCCTAAAAAGCTTGGCTGCGGATTACTCCGTCCAAGCGCGTTTTGGCGGCCTTTGGCAAAAAAACATTTTTTGCAACTTGCGCATATTAAAAAAAATTCAGGAAAAAGCGGCGAAAGAAAAAAGCGAAAGCCCTTTTGAATTGCGCGCAAAAGGAAAAATCGCGGCGGTGATAGCGGCCGGCCCCACCCTTGACGAAACTATAAAAAAAATCGAGCGCTCTCCAAACAATTATTGGACGATAGCGACAGACACGGCGTACAAAATCCTTAGGCGCCGCGGCCTTAGGATTGACGCGGTCGTTTCGATTGACGCGCAGCGCCTTAGCGCCGAGCATTTTTGCGCGCCCTTTTGCAAGGACACGATTTTTGTCTTGGATCTGGCCGCAAATCCTTCCATCGCAAGGCTTGCTTTCCAAAGGGGCGCGAAAATAATTTTCGCAAACTGCGGGCACCCTTTGATTTCTTTTGCAGGAACTTTTTGCAAGCGCCCCTTCGCCCGCCTTTCAAGCGGCGGCGGAACTGTAGCGCTCGCGGCGGCGGACTTTGCAAAACATTGCGGCTTTGAAAAAATAGAAATCTTCGGAGCGGACTTTGGATACTCGCGCGGAAAGCCTTACGCCAGAGGAAGCTACTTGGACGACCTTTACCGCATGGACGAAAGGCTTCAAAGCAATTCAGAAACCGCGTTTTGCCGCCTTATGTTCCGAACGCCTGTAAAAATGAACGCGGCGGGATTTCTTCAAAACGACGTGATGCTTTCATACCAAAAATCCCTGGAGGATTTTTTTTCCGGCCAAGGGCTTTCTCGCAAAGAAAACATTTGGTCGGCCAAGCCGCAAGCAAAAGACATGGCGCCGCTTTCATCAGACGAGCAGCTTGACTTTGCCGCCTTCAAGACGGCGCTCGCGGACATGGCAAAGGAATTGGAAAACACAAATTCCTTCACGCCCCGTCTTGCGCCGCTGCTTCCCGGAATGGCGTATTTTAGGACAAAAACCGCCGCTTTTGGCCAAGACAAGGACGGGCAAAATATTTCAACAAAAACGGCAAAAAAACTTGCGCTGAATAAAATTCTATTGTATAATGATTTAATATGAAAAAGAGGGGAATTAACGTAGCGGCGCTGGCCATTGCCTGCGTCTTTGTTGTGACAATAATTGTTTTTTCGGCATGCATTTATTCCGATTATGAATCCGGCGTGAAGGCCGCAAGCGCGAAATTTGAAAAGCTTTCTTCGCGCGCCGCCGAAGCCAGCGGCATTTTCCCAAGCGGCTCCCGGGAATTCCTAAACATGTTCAACTCGGCTGTCGGCTCGCCGGAAGTCTTTGAGTCAATCAAGCTGGAAATTGAAGGGCAAGAAGCTTACGCCTTTCCGGCCCAAGCGGCGGAGACGCGTTCAGCCTTTGTAAAATCCTTCAGCACAAGAATCGTTGGCGGCGACGGCGCCGACATTAGAATAAGCGCCAACATTTACGCAGTTCCGCCTGCCCTTGTCTTTTACCGGGCAAAAATAGCCTTTATCGTCATTTTAGCCGGAACATTGACCGCCGTGGCGCTGCTGATGTACCTTTACCTTAACGCGGCCCACGACGGCGAAGAAGACGTTGACTTTAAGAACACGAATGTCGACGACGACTTTGGAGAGTCCCTCCTTGACGAAGACGAAGCGGAAAAAGAAGACGTGCCGGAAAAAAGCCCTGAAGAAACGAGCGAGAGCCAAGAAAGCGGCGAAGAAAAAGAAGGAGCGCAAGAAGAAAGCGCGGAAGGCGCGGGCGAAGGACAAAGCCAAGAAAACAAGGTTGACTTCAATCCGCTAGAGAACGCGTACGCCGACCAGCAGGCGGAATTGCCGGAAGCCCAAGACGGCGGCGAGGAAAACACGATCGCGCAAAGTCAAGGACAGGGCTTGTTTTCGCCGACCAGCGGCTTTGGATGGGAATCATATTTGGACACGCGCTTGGAATCGGAATTGATTCGCGCCGCCTCAAGCGAGCAAGACCTTTCGCTTGCGATAATAAAGATTCCAAACATGACAAAAGAGTCGCCCTACTACGGAAACATTTGCCAAGCCTTGCTGGATTACTTCCAATTCAAGGACTTTGTGTTTGAATACAAGGAAGACGGTTTTGCGGCGATTGTGCAAGGCAAAGACGTTGACCAAACGCTTCACAGCGCGGAAATTCTTCACTCAAACCTAAAGGGAGTTTTGGCGGAAACCGGCGGCGACGCAAAGCCGCTAATCGGCATTTCAAGCCGCTCGCTAAGGCTCATTTCCGCCGAACGCCTCAAGAACGAGGCGGAGCAAGCCTTGCTGCACGCGGCGGAAGATCCAGAGTCGCCGATAATCGCCTTTAGGGTCAACCCCGAAAAATACCGCAAATACATAAGCGGACAAAGCGAAGAAGCCGCGGAATGACGGCTATTCCGTCAACTCAGGTTGCAGAAGTTCGGTCGGAATTTTTCCTTCGCTTTCGTCTTTGGGCGGATTAAGCGCGGCGGTGATTTTTTCTTCGAGCGAGGCGATTTTCTCTTCGTCAGGAAATTTTTCCTTTATAACTTCAAGCTGCTCCGCCGCCTCTTTATATTTTTCAAGCGTCACCAAGACAATCGTGTAATTGACCAAAACGCGGGCGATGTTTGGATTGGAAGAAATTGCCTCAAGGTAAAGCCTTTCCGATTTTTCAAATTCGTTGTTCATCGCGTAAATGTACGCAAGGCTTTCCTTGACGCTCTCGTTGTCCTTGTCATGCTTTAAAATTTCCGTGTATATTTCCAAAGCCTTTTGCCAATTTTTCGCGAGCGCGTAGGAACGGGCCGCCTTAAAATACGCGGCGTTGGAAATTTCCTTGTTGCCGGCGGCCTTTAAATAATATTCAGCCGCTTTTTGATAATTGGGAATTTTGGAGTATTCTTCCGCGATGTTGTAATACTCAACGAAAATATTGTCAACCGCAACTTTTTTTTCGCCAGGAATGATGAACCTTGTGGTCTTGCAAGAAGCGAGGCAAAAAGAAAAAGCGGCGGCTGAAAGAAGCAGCGCCAAAAAGGGAGAGCGCTTTTTCATCAATTTTTGTCCAGAACCAAAGACTCAATTTCGGCAAGCTGCGAGTTGTACAGACCGTTGATGGTGCTTCCGTAATTGGCGATAAGGCGGATGATGTTGCGGGGATTTTCCTTTTTGTCGCAGCCGTTAAGGCGGTCTCCCGCGTCGCCCAAGCCCGGCATGATGTAGGCCTTTTCGTTAAGGGCGGGATCCATCCACAAGGTGTAGCAAACGCAGTTGTCAAGCGCGCGGCTTATTCTTAGGGCGCCCTTGAAGGCCGAAATCACGTTGAAAAATTTTATCGAGCGCGGCTTGACGCCTTGGCTTTGCAAGTATTTTACGACAGTGACAAGGGAGCCGCCGGTGGCGTTCATCGGGTCCGCGAAAATCAAGTCCTTTCCGTCAAGGCTTTGAAGGTCAAAGAATGATTTTTTAAGGTCCAAGATGTACTGCATGTTGTTTTCTTGCTTTGTGTCGTCGCGGTTGATTTTAAAGAGCGCGAACGGCGTGACGTATCCGTTGGAAGAGTATTCCTGAATTTCCTTCGACATGATTATGCTGGGCAAAAGGGCGCCGCGCAGCATCACGCACATGACCGAGTTTGAAATTTCAGAATCGATGTCAGGAATTTTGTGGACGGCGTAGTTCTGCACAGGATTAGTGACCGGAGTTGATGTCACGATGTAGTTCTTTTTTTCCGAATGAGGGCCTGTGTAGGCCAACCTAAAGAGCATTTCGTAAGCGCGCTGGGTGTAGTAGACAAACTCGTGGTTGTCGGTCTTAATGTTGCGAAGCTTGGAGATTACATGGCTCGCTTCGGCGTGGCTGCCCTCTTCCGTCTCAAAAGAAAAGACTTTTATCGTTGACAATACAGGACCGTCAAAGCCTGTAATAACAAGTACATCTTATACAAGTACAACTGTAACTATTAAATGGTCTGATAATAATGAGTCTGACTTTTCGCACTATGTTGTAGAAAAGAAAAACGGAAATGAATTTGAAA
>ONET01000092.1 GCA_900316905.1 uncultured Treponema sp. | reverse complement strand
GACGAATACCAGTTCCGCATTTTGGTCACGCCTGTAGGCCCTTACTTTAAAGGCGGAGTCAAGCCCATAAAGATCCGCATCTCAGACCTTGACCGCGCCGCTCCCCACGGAACGGGCGACATCAAGGCCGGCCTCAACTACGCGATGAGCCTTCACAACATCGTCGACGCGCACAAATGCGGCTACGCGGAGAACTTGTACACCGACCCTGCCACGCACACATACATCGAGGAAACAGGCGGAGCCAACGTTCTCTTTGTCACAAAGGACAACAAGCTTGTAACGCCAAAATCAAATTCGATTTTGCCTTCAATCACCCGCCGTTCTTTGATTCACGTCGCCAAGGAATACTTGAAGCTTGAAGTCGAGGAGCGAAAGATTGACAAGGCCGAGCTTCCCAACTTTGTCGAAGCCGGCCTCTGCGGAACTGCCGCCGTAATCTCTCCGATCGGCGAGATTGACGACCACGACAAAAAAATCATGCTCCCAAGCGGAATGGAAAAATGCGGTTCTGTAATGCAAAAGCTCCGCGACACTTTGACCGGCATCCAAATGGGAACTGAAAAAGCCCCCGACGGCTGGGTCGTTGAGATAAAGTAAATCGGCATTGCCGTTGCATGAACGCGAGCTTCGTTTTTGCGGGGCCCGCGTTTTTTTTGTTGAGGAATTTACGGAATTGTCGTATAATAACTTTGTTTTATAAGGGGTTGAGTGTGAAAAATATTATATTTTTATTTTTCTTTGTCGCTTTCTCTTCTTTGTTTTTCGCTTGCTCAAATAATGTGTCTAATAATTCTGTCAATTTGAATTCTGTTGTGAAAACGCCTTCAATTGTTGGAAAATGGTATTACAATTCTGAGGATGATAGGTATTATTATCAGTTTTATTCTGACGGTAGAATGAGCCATAGGTATTACCAAGATTTAGGTTCTATAGGAGGAGGTTTGAATGCGTTTGTTACTCAACCTGGTTCTTGGGGATATGAAAATGATAATAAAACAAAATTTTGGGTCGCAATGAGGGGCAATATTGCTTGTTATTACGATATATTATACGAAGATGATGAAAAATTGGTCATAAAAAAAGATTCCTCGCGTTCTGCTGGTCTCGGGCTTGGATCTGTAACAAATTTGTTAAAATCAGCAAAAAAGGTGAGTGACTAGAAAACGCGAGCTTCGTTTTTGCGGGGCCCGCGTTTTTTTTGACAAATAAAATCATCGGAGGCCAAAGATGCTCAAGACGGATTACGCAAAAGTTTCAAAAGTTTATGACAAAAATAAGGGCAGAGTGGACTTCCCCAAAGACCAAGAGATAGAAAAGCTTTTGGAAAAGAACGGAAGCGTTACTGTTTTGGACTTGGCCTGCGGAACCGGAAATTATTTGTTGGGCCAGAAAAAGTACTACGAAGGCAAAAATATAAAATGGATTGGAATCGACATGTCGCCGGAAATGCTGGACGTCGCCAAAAGCAAAAATCTGGAAGCGGAGTTCATAAACGCAAGCGCTGAATCCTTTGATTTGGAAGAAGGCTCTGTGGATTTGGTCGTG
Organism: uncultured Treponema sp.; assembly: GCA_900316905.1. GTDB lineage: Bacteria > Spirochaetota > Spirochaetia > Treponematales > Treponemataceae > Treponema_D. Next base: position 5,863 of record ONET01000092.1, on the reverse strand, counting down.
TGCAATTTCGCCTTCCACCATTTTGAAGACAAGAAGAAGTGCCTTTCCAAAATTTATGCGGCCTTGAAAAAGGGCGGTGTCTTAAAGTTTAGGAACGTTGAGCCGGAATGCATGAAAGAGTGGTGGGTCTACAAATACTGTCCCGAAACATATTGCGAAGACATGTTCCGCTTTTGGCCAAAGGACTTGATGATCTATGAATTGAAGAAAAACAATTTTGTGAACATATCGGCCAAACGGGAGTATTACGAAAAGTTCAAGCCGATGAATGAATTGCTTGAAAATTACAAGAGGCGGGACACGTCCCAGCTTGCGATGATAGGCGACGAGTATTATAATAAAGGCTTGAGCCGGGTTACGCAGGAAGCCAGCCAAGGCGAAAGCGAATACAAAGACGTCATCGCCTTTTTGGAAATCCGCTGCGAAAAGTGAGGGCGGGGAGCCCGACCGCAATCTGCCTGTCGGCGGCTAGTTGCAACGCAAGCCCCTTTTGCGCTACAATAAAATACTATGATAGTAATGAAATTTGGCGGATCGTCCGTGGCCAACGCGGAGCGAATCCGCCATGTGGCGAGCATAATCCAAGCCTACAAAGACAAAAAGCCCGTCGTCGTCCTTAGCGCGATGGGCGACACCACCGACCACTTGCTGGACGCGGCCGACGCGGCGCTTGCGGGAAACGTCGACATTAGCGGAGTGGAAAAGCTTCACCGCGATTCCGCCGCCGAATTGGGAATCGACTTTTCTCCCTTTGAGCCGCTCATGCAGGAGCTCAAGCAGCTTTTGACCGGCATCTCTATGATAAAGGAACTTACCAAGCGCACCCGCGACTACTTGGTTTCCTTTGGCGAGCGCCTTAGCGTCCGCATGATGGCGGCCTTTTTGAACAAGGAAAAAACTCCGGCGAAATTTTTTGACGCTTGGGACTTGGGAATCGTAAGCGACTCAAACTTTATGGCCGCCGAGCTTTTGGACGAAGTTTGGAAGAACATTCCGATGGAACTTAACTCCTACGCCGACGGCGCCGCCAAAGAGATTCCGATTGTAACCGGCTTCATTTCAAAAGACAAAAAGGGCGACATCACCACGCTCGGACGCGGCGGCTCCGACCTTACCGCGACGATTATAGGAAGCGCGATGAAGGCCGACGAAATCCAAACATGGAAGGACGTTGACGGCATCATGACAAGCGACCCCCGCCTTTGCGCCGCCGCTCGCACGGTTCCCGAAGTCACATACGAAGAGGCGCAAGAGCTTGCCATGTTCGGAGCTCAAGTCTTGCACCCGCGCTCGATGGTTCCCTGCCTTAAGGCCGGCGTTCCCGTGCGCGTTAAAAATTCCTACAACATTCAAAGCCCAGGCTCGATCATTGTGCAAAAACATTCCGGGGCCGTTCCCAAGGTTTGCGCGATAACGGCGGTCAAGGGCGTCACTTTGATTGACATTACGAGCGCCGGAATGCTTGGCGCGGCGGGTTTTTTGGCCCACATCTTCAACCAGTTCCTAAAGTGGAACGTGAGCATTGACGTAATCGCCACAAGCGAAGTAAGCGTCTCCCTTACGGTGAACACAAAGGCTGATTTGTCCGGCTTGCTCGAAGACCTCCGCCGCGTGGCGCAAGTTCAGGCCAGGCCCGGAAAGGCGATTGTCACCGTCATTTGCGACGCGACAAAGTCCGCCGACGTTTTGTCCACGGGCCTTGTTGCGCTGGCCCAGGCCAAAATCAATCCGCAAATGATAAGCCAGGCCGCGTCGAAGGTGAACATAAGCATGATAGTTGACGACGCTCAGCGCGACGACGCCGTAAAGGCCTTGCACGCAGCGTACTTTGAATGAACTGTCATTGCCGCGCTTGACGCGGCAATCTTTGGACAAAAAAGATGTCCGGGTATGTCGCTACGCTCCATTTTGCTAGTTGAAGTTTATTCAACTGCGCTCTTGCGAGCGCGGGCAATCAAGCCCGGACATGACAAGATAGGGAGATAAATATGAAAATCGCTTTGGTTGGTTTTGGAAAAATGGGACACATGATTAAGGACGCGGCGCTTGAGCTGGGCCACGAAGTTTGCGTCACGATCGACTCGTTCGCGCCCGACGCGGACGTAAAGAATGCCGGCGCCGACGACATTGTCCGCGCGGTAAAGTCCAGCGGCGCCCAGGGCGTGATTGAGTTCACGCATCCGAGCGCGGTTGTCCAAAACCTCAAGGCGCTTGTTCCGCTTGGCCTTCCGCTTGTGGTCGGAACGACAGGCTGGGCCGACGCGGAAAAGGAAATCGGCGACCTTTGCGCCGCGACCGGCGGAACCCTTGTCCGCTCCTCAAACTTTTCCACCGGCGTGAACGTTTTTTATAAAATCATCGAGGAAGCCGTCAAGCTTATGAATTCCTACAGCGAGTACGACACCGCCATTTGGGAGGCCCACCACAGCCAAAAGGCCGACAGCCCCAGCGGAACCGCCTTGGAAATCGCACGCCGCGTGATGGAAAACAATCCCAAAAAGACAAAGATGGTCGTGGACGCCTTCCACCAAAAGCCGGACGCTTCGGAGCTGCACGTTTCCTCAACAAGATGCGGCTCGATTCCGGGCACCCACACGGTTTTCTTTGACAGCCCGGCCGACACGATAGAAATAACCCACCGCGCCCGCGGACGCCAGGGCTTTGCGATTGGAGCCGTCCGCGCCCTCATTTCGCTTGACAACGCCCTAAAATGTGGTAAAATTCAGAAAGGAAAGATATATTCTTTAAGCGATTTACAGTAGAGCGGAGCGTTCATGGAAGATTTTCAGAAGGTAGTAGACGGAATAGGGGCGATGGCTTGCGTCGTCTCGGTTGAGGACTTGGGAAACGGTCGCGCAGGAAAATTCCGCATTGTGACAGGAAACCGCGCCTACATCGATTCCATCGAAAAGCCCGCTCCCGGAACTGAAATGCTCACCACAAAGTTCACTCCCAACCAGGAATACACCGCCTACCTTTCCCGCGACCTTAACTTTGAGGACTTTTGCTACAAGGCCGCGGTCAACAGAAAATGCCTTCATTCCTACGTCCACCCTGAAAGAATGCCCGTTTGGTTCAACATGACGTTCCTGCCGCTTTTGCCGGACCAAGGAAATTTGCGCCACTGCGTCTACATAATGGAAATAAATTTTGAGGCCAGTTCCGAGCGCCTTTCAAACATATCCGGAGACATGGCGAGCGCCGTTTTGGAAACTTGTATCAAGCTTCGCGGAACGAGCGATTTTAGAAAGACGATGGTGGACGTTGTCAAGGACATACGCGACTTGTGCGACGCGGAGCATTGCTGCATTCTTACGATGGACGACATAAACAGGACTTGCTCGGTTTTGTGCGAGTCCTTTAGGGAAGGAAGCCCCTTGCGTCCTATGTCCGAATACTTGGACGAAAGCTTTTATTCCTTGGCGGAAAGCTGGGAGTCCACGATTGCCGGAAGCAACTGCCTCATCGCGAAGAACGAGCAGGACATGGAAGTCGTAAAAGAGCGCAACCCCATATGGCACGCTTCGCTTACGTCGGCCGGCGCAAGGAACATCGTGCTCTTTCCGTTAAAGTCGCGCGAGCACCTTTTGGGCTACATGTGGGCCTTGAATTTCAACGCCGAAAATTCCGTAAAAATAAAGGAAACCTTGGAGCTTACGACTTTCATTCTTGGCTCCGAGCTTGGAAACTACCTTCTTTTGGACAGGCTTAAAATTTTGAGCTCCAAGGACATGCTGACAGGCGTTTTAAACCGCAACGAGATGAACAACTACGTTGACAGCTTGTGCTCCGGCGCGGGCGTTTTGCCAAGCGGGGAGAGCGATCCCCACCCCGACGAGCCTGTAGGCGTGATTTTCGCGGACTTGAACGGCCTGAAGGGCGTCAACGACAACGAGGGCCATGTGGCCGGCGACAGGCTTTTAAAGGACGCGGCCGCCGCTTTGCGGGAAGTTTTTTCGGAGAACGAAATATTCCGCGCCGGCGGCGACGAGTTTTCAATCATCGTTTCGGGAGTCACGGAAGATGAGCTGGCCAAGAAAATTCAGGAAGTCCGCGACGTTTCCAAAAAATATGAAAAGGTTTCTTTCGCTCTTGGCGGAAGCGTCCAAACGGAAAAGAAAAATATCCGCGCCGCCCTTCGCAAGGCCGATGAAAACATGTACAGCGACAAAAAGCTTTACTACGAGGCGCACCCCGAAAAGAACCGCCGCGCGCGGTAAAGACGCGGCCTTGACTTTAAAAACATTGGCGGCGATTGACCAAAAAGGCCTTTGGCGCTAATATAAGAAAAGACGCGCGATTGGCGCCTAAGGAAAAAAATGGCAAAAAAGCTTTACGTAGGAAACCTTAGTTATTCTACGACAGAAGAGTCGCTGAACGGCTTGTTCGCTCAGTTTGGAGAAGTTGTTTCGGCAATCGTAATAAAGGACCGCGCCACAGGCCAGTCAAAGGGCTTTGGATTTGTTGAGCTGGCTGACGAAGCCGCCGCCGACAAGGCGATTGAGGCTCAAAACGGTAAGGAATTTGAAGGACGGCGCATCCGCGTGAACGTGGCCGAAGAAAGAAAGCCGCGTCCGCCACGCTTTAACAATGACCAAGGATTTAGAGGATAAAATGAAAAACACGGCGCTTTTGCTATTGCTAGGACTTCTCTTAGACAGCCATCGTTAAAGGCGCCGCCAAAATATTTTGCAAATCGCAAAGACCGGCGCTAGTCGCCGGTTTTTTTTATAGCGGCGATACAATCGATGGCAAGCCAAAGATGCTAGACGCCGCATAAGCCGCAACATTCGCGCTCGCAAGGCTCGCGCGAACAGCGGTACTTAAAACTGTTCATAATAGGAGTTAAATATGGATTCAAAAGGAAAGTATGTTCCCTATCCAAAAGTGAACATCAAGGACAGAAAGTGGCCGGACGCGGCGATAACAAAGGCTCCGATTTGGTGCTCGGTTGACTTGCGCGACGGAAACCAGGCGCTGATCAACCCGATGGGAATCGAGCAAAAACTTGAATTTTTTGACTTGCTTGTGAAGGTGGGCTTTAAGGAAATCGAAGTGGGCTTTCCTTCTTCAAGCGACACTGAATACAACTTCATGCGCCGCCTTATCGAAGAGAATCGAATTCCCGACGACGTTACGATCCAAGTTTTGTGCCAGGCCCGCGAGCACTTGGTGAAGAAAACCTTCGAGGCCATAAAGGGCCTTCCCAAGGCGATCTTCCACATTTACAATTCAACCTCTCCGGCCCAGCGCAAGTACACGTTCAACAAGTCCAAAGAGGAAATAAAGCAAATCGCGATTGACGGCGTGCGCTGCATAAAGGACTGCATGAAGTACGCCGACGGAATCAAGATCCAGCTTGAGTACTCGCCCGAAAGCTTTAGCAATACCGAAATCGAATACGCCGTCGAAGTTTGCGAGGCCGTAAAGAACGAGTGGGGCCCCACGCCCGACAACAAAATCATCATAAACCTTCCGACGACGGTTGAGTGCGCTCTTCCCAGCACATTCGCAGACCAAATAGAATATTTTTGCAGGAACATAAGCGGCCGCGAGAACGTCATCGTAAGCCTGCATCCCCACAACGACCGCGGCGAAGGCGTGGCCACTTGCGAGCTTGGCTTGCTCGCCGGCGCGGACCGCGTGGAAGGAACACTTTTTGGAAACGGCGAGCGCACCGGAAACCTTGACGTTGTCGTCGTGGGCCTCAACATGTACAGCCACGGCGTAGACCCAAAACTGGACTTTACAAACATTCCCGCATTGGCGGAAGCTTACAAGCGCCTGACGGACATGGAAATCCATCCGCGCACGCCTTACTCCGGCGAGCTTGTTTACACAGCCTTTAGCGGAAGCCACCAAG
>ONET01000067.1 GCA_900316905.1 uncultured Treponema sp. | reverse complement strand
TCGATTTCAGCGCTTTTTCCATAGCCGAACATTCTTGCGTATTGGGTGATTTTTTGCACGCCCAAGTTTTCGCGGCCGACCTGCCAATAGTAAATGTCGCATGATTTGGCCAGGGCGTTTTTAAGGTCAAGGTATCCATGTCCGGGACGAAGAACCCAGCAGTGGTAGACGCGGCCGCCGTATTCCACCTCGCCCTTGCATTCAATCTTTTCCCTGGGCGAGATTGCCTTTTCGTTCAAGAGCGCGGCGGTCATTACGATTTTAAAAGTCGACGCCGGCGGATACTGAGCGTTGACCGCGCGGTTTAGAAGCGGGTTGCGCTCGTCTTCTGTCAGCTTGGCGTATTCGGCGGCCGCATTTTCGGAGTTGAACAAGTTGGAGTCGTAATAGGGATACGAAACAAGGGCCAGGACTTCGCCAGTAGAAGGCTTTAGGACAATCATCGCGCCGATTCTGTTTCCAAGAGCCTTTTCCGCAAGCTTTTGAATGTCCGTGTCTATGGTAAGGACAAGTTTTTTGCCGGAAACAGGCGGGATGATTTTTGGCGCTTCGGAAAGAATGCGGCCGCGAACGTCCACTGTGCGCTGCTCAACGCCGTCCTTGCCTTGAAGCAAGTCGTCGTACTGGCGCTCAATTCCAGTCTTTCCGACCACGCTGGCCCTGGAATAGCCCTTGTTGTACATTAGGGCGTACTCTTCGCGCGTGATGTCGCCGACATAGCCCAGAATGTGCGAAAACGAGCCGGTTTCGATGTAGTTGCGCATGGGCTTTGAAATCCATGAAACGCCGGGCAAATCGTTTATGTTCTCCGCTATGTTGGAAATTGTCTTAAAAGGAACGTTTGTCTTGACGGTAATCTTGTTGAAGGAGCGCCTGACATTCTTGGGAATCATCATGTCAATGTCGCTTTTTTTAACGCCCAAAAAGCCGGCCAACTTTGTCAAGACAGTGTCGTAATAGTCGCGGGGAATTTCTCCGGGAATGACTTCAACCGCAAAGGAGTCTGTGTTTATGACCATCGCCGCGTTGTTGTTGCGGTCGTAAATTTCCCCGCGTTGCGCGGTGATGACCGAATTGCGGGTTGAAACAACCTTTGACGCGCGGCGGTAAACTTCGCCGTGAACAACTTGCATGTTAAAAAGGCGCAAAGTATAAATCGAACATATTGAGGCGACCAAAACAAAAAAAACAAAAACGACAAGCGACTTGTTTCTTGGCATCAGTCAATTCCCCTTCTTGGCGGAACGACAAAAGAGTCGAAGCTTCTCAAAAGTTTGAAAACAAGCGGGCAAAGAATTGTGTTCATTCCCAATTCCAACGCGAACACCGAAGAAAAGATGTGGTATGAATTGACATAATTTGGGAACAAGAGAGAAATGACATAAAGCAAAAGAGCCTTTACGATTGTGGTGCAAAAGCCAACGATGAAATTGACAAAAAAACTTTCGTAATTCATCATGCGGTGAAAATGGCCGGCCAAAAAACCAATGAGAGTCCTGACCAAGCTGTTCAAGCCAAAGGGGCTTCCGCTCAGAAAGTCAAGCAAAAGGCCGGAGACAAAGCCTGTCACCTCGCCCGCGACCTTTCCGTTTCTTATTGAAAAATACAAAACGCAGAGCAAAAGAAAATCAGGTATGGCCGGCAAAAAAAAGATGTTGGAAAGAAGCGCCGTTTCAAACAAAACAAAGACAACCAAAATCAAGAAACTGGAAAAATAAGATTTAACCATCAATTGTCCCCTTCTTCGCCGTCGTCAAGCTTGTCGTTGGGAGACTTATGGTCTATCACCAAAACGGTCTCAAGGCGCGAAAAGTCGATTATGGGCGACAGCTCTATCGCAAGAGACGTGTCGTAGTCCAAAACTTGAATGTTGGAAATTGTGCCTATCGGAATGTCGGCGGGATAGTTTTCATTTTCGCCGCTGGTGACGATGACTTCGCCAAAGTGAAGCTCGTCAATCACGCGCTTTTTTATGTAGCCCATTTTTAGCGGAAGCGAGTCCGAGCCGTTTCCCGTCACCAAGCCGATGTCGCGCGTGTTTTGGATTCTGGCCGATATGGCGGAATTGTAGTCAAAAACAGGCATGACTTGCGCCGTTGTGTAGCCGACGGTTATGACCTTGCCGACAATTCCGATGCTGCCGTTTTGAATCGCGATTACCGGCATGTTTTTCTTGACGCCGTTTCTTGAGCCCCTGTTTATGACAATCGTTGAATACAAGTTGTCCGCGCCGCGCGAGATTATGTTGGCCGGAAAATTTTTAACGGCAAGGCTTTGCGCGAAGTCAAGCTGCTCCTTTAGGCGCGCGTTTTCTTTTCTAATTTCGGAATTCGCGCGCTGCATGTACTCGTAGTCCTTGAGCTTTTCGGAAAGAATTTCATATTGCTTTCTAAGTTCCGCCAACTCCCTTACCGCGTTAAATGCGTTTTTGACGGAACCTGTCACAACGCTGATTCCGTTTTCAACTGTAGAAAAAATGTTAAAGCCTATTTGCCTAAAATTAAGGATAAAGCCGCCGGACGAAAAGGACATCATCGCGCCGGAAAGAAGCAGCAAAAACACGAGAAGAAATTCTGAAAAATGCAAAACGAAAAAAGGCTTTTTTTGCATTTTTTACACGTTCAAATTGTCGTAAATCGATCTGTCGGTTGACATGTCTTTGAACAGCTCAAAGGCCTCGCCGGCTCCTAGCGCCACACATTCCAAAGGCTTTTCAACCAAAATTACAGGAACGTTGGTCTCCTTGGAAATAAGCTTTGGCAAGCCCTTGAGCATAGAGCCGCCGCCGGTCATTACAATTCCGCGCTCGATGATGTCCGCGGCCAATTCCGGCGGAGTGTGTCCAAGCGTAGTCTTTATTTCCTCTACGATTCTGTTCACCGGCTCCTTAAGCGCCTCGCGGACAACAACGCTGTCTATTTCAAGGCGGCGGGGCAAACCGTTGTTGGAGTCGGCGCCCTTTATTTCCATCTTTTCAATGTTGCGGTCGCTTGAAGCGTTTCCGATTTCTATCTTAAGGCGCTCGGCCGTTTGCTGTCCGATCGTCAAGCCAAAGTTTTGCTGTATGTGCTTTACAATCGCTTCGTCAAATTTGTTTCCGCCGACGCGAATGGAAGAAGTGATTACCATGCCGCCCAAGGAAATAACGGAAATTTCCGCCGTTCCGCCGCCGATGTCGCAAATCATGTGGCCGGCCGGCTCGTTGATAGGAATCTTTGCTCCGATTGCGGCCGCGAGGCTTTCCGGGATTACCTCAACTTCGCGGGCGCCCGCCTTGAGCGCCGCTTCGATTACCGCGCGCTTTTCAACTTCGGTAATGCAAGAAGGGATTCCTATTTTCATGCGCGTCGAAGTGAAAAAGCGGTGCTTGGGTATGATTTTAGAAATGAAATACTTAATCATTTTTTCGCAGGAATCGATGTCAGCTATTACGCCGTCAGCGAGCGGCTGGGTCGCGATGATGTTGTTGGGCGTCTTCCAAAGCATTCGCTTGGCTTCAGCGCCAACGGCCACAACTTGGTTGGTGCCCTTCTCCACCGCCACAACAGAAGGCTCGTCGATGACGATTCCTTTTCCGCGCACATAGATGAGCGTGTTGCAAGTTCCCAAATCGATTCCTATGTCTGTCACAAAACTATTGAACATATTTCCCCCAATTCCTATTTTACTTATATTGCTGAATTTTTTCTAGCGCCCCAGAGTGGTTCACTTGAATTCTTAGAGTTTTTCTCCATTCGGACCTTGCCTTGACCAAGTCCCCTTGATTTTCATAGACAAGTCCCATTCCGTAATGGGCTTCGGCGGAATTTTCGTTCTTGGCCAAAATCGCCTCAAACTCTTTTTGCGCTCCGGCAAAGTCCTTTTCTTTTATAAGAGTGTTCCCCAACAAGACGCGGCTTTTTATTATAAGAGAGTCGTCGTTGGAGCGTTGAATTATTTGAAACAAGTATTGCTTTGCCGCCGCGTTTTGCTCGGCCTTGGAATATTGCTCGGCGATGGACAAAAGAAGCGCGTCGCTTTCCCTGTATAAGAGAGCCTCGCTAAAGGCCGCGATGCTTTCCATCGTCATGTTCAACTTTGCGTAGCTAAGCCCCATGTATTCGGCCATGTCGTCGGCCTTGTAGCCGCATTCCTTAGCCTTCAAAAAATACTCCACCGCCGAATCCGCGTAATAATGGTATGACGAAATCGAATTTTTGTAAAAGTAGGCCTTTCCAAGCATATAATAGATTTGGCCCAAAGTCTTTTTCTTGGCCTTCATTATGGCAAGGCGCAAGCTGTGGATGGCTTCCTCAATATAGATTTGAGCTTGCTGGGACTCTGTGGCTGACACGGCCAAGTAAAAGGCCGAATAACCTCGGTAAACCAAGACGGTGTTGTTGAAGGGCTTTTTTTCAAGCAATTTGGCGCTTGTGTCGTAAACCGCCTGATAATCGTATTCCTTCCACTTGTCGGAAAGCATCGTTATGGACGGAGAATTGTGGATTTTTTTTGAAACAAGTTTTTTTGCAAGCAGCCTGTTGGCATTTGACGAAAGTTTCACCCGCTTTTCCCCTATTCGCAAGCAAATTCAAAAAAAAGCAGAAGAAATCATAAGCCGGGTTCTGGAAACTTTTTTCGCTCGCGCGAAGAAAGCCATAACCATCTATCCGAATTTTTAGTCGCCTAAAAATTTTAGCGGTCTACCCGCGGTTTATGTTCCGGAAAAACAACCGCTTCTTGACCTTGCTCCAAATGAGGCTTGCAATGCGGCGCTTGTCGCCAAGCGTCCGGTGGTCTCTTACACCGCCTTTTCACCCTTACAACCTTCGCTTGCGCGAAAATTGCGGTTTGTTTTCTGCTGCGCTGTCTGTAGAAAAACGGGTTATGTTAGTTTCCGCAAAAGCGAAAATTTGCAACTTCCGTCTTTCTCCCGGTTATTGCCCGGCATTTTTTCCGGCGGAGCCCGGACTTTGCCTCACCGTCAAAAAATGTCATCATTGATTGGCGGCGCGGTTATATTTCTTCTGCATTATTGCCTTATTCTTCAGACTCTTCGTCTGACTCTTCGACTTCCTCTTCCTCGTCTTCTTCGTCGTCGTCATCGTCGACATACTTGTCCTTGTTTTCGTCGATTTCGTCCTCGACGTCTTCTTCGTCTTCTTCGCCGTCAAGCAAGTCGTCGTCGTCCAAGTCGGCGAGGCTGCCGGCTTCTGTCATTGTGTAGTATGTCTCTTCCTCGCCGTCCTTTGTTTCCTGCCAGCGCAAAATGCGGCTGCAGTATGGACAGAACAAGATTTCGTTCTCATCACGAACTTCGTTGGCGAACTGGGCCGGCAAAATCATGTGGCAGCCGCCGCAAACTCCGTTCTTAACGTTCACGATGCCCTCGTAGTTGCGCTGAATTATGCGCTCAAACTTATACTTGATTTCAGGATCGATGTTGGGAGTCAAGGCAGCCTCTTTCTTTTCCAAAGACGCCAATTCCTTTTTGAGGCTTCCGGTTTCCTTGTCCAAAGAAGCGCGGGACTCGTTCAAGTCCTTTTCCTGGCTCTTTATGCAGCTTTCGTCAGCCTTGATGGTCTCGTCAAGCTCGGCGAAAATTTTCTCCTCTTTTTGAAGTTCCTTTCGCAAGTCGGCTTCTTTTGCGCTGGCCTCTGAAATTTGCTTTTCCAACGCCTCGTACTCGCGATGGGTGGAAATGTTGTCCATTCCCTTTTCGCCTTCCTCGCGGCTTTTCACAGCCTCGTCAAGCTCCATCTTTATGCTGTTGATTTTTTCCTTCAGCTCTTCGTATTTTGAATTTTTTTCGATGTATTCCTTTTTTAGGCGCGAAAGCAATTCTTCCTGCGAGCTCAACTGCTTGGGCACTTCTTGAATTTTTTCTTGAACCTTATATTTTTCGGACAAAATTCCTTGAAGTTTTTCCAAATTGTCAAAAACCTTTGACATGTCAAGCGTTTTTTCCATCTTACATTCCCCTTGCGTTTAGTCTAAAAAATATACAATAAAATAAAAGAAATTGCAAGGGCTGCGAAAACGGATTCGCAACCCTTGGCCAGCGTCATATCTCTATGTAGTCGCGCAAGCCCGTCGCGCGCCTTGGGTGGCGAAGCCTTCTCAAGGCCTTGGCCTCAATTTGGCGGATGCGTTCGCGCGTCACGTTGAAGTAAAGTCCAACTTCCTCCAACGTAAGAGAATAGCCGTCCTCCAAGCCAAAGCGCATCTTTAGCACTTCCTGCTCTCGCGGCGGAAGCGTTGAAAGCACGCTGCTCAGCTGCTCCTGCAAGAGCGTGTAGGCAGTCTGGTTGGCGGGATTCTCCACTTCCTTGTCTTCGATGAAGTCTCCCAGCAACGAATCCTCTTCCTCGCCGATAGGAGTTTCCAAAGATATAGGCTCGCGCGCGACGTTCTTGACAGTCTTGACGCGCGACACGGGCCAGCCAAGCTGCTGGGCGATTTCGTCGTCGTTGGGCTCGCGGCCAAGCTTTTGCATGAGGTTTCTGCTTTCGCGCACAACCTTGTTTATTTGCTCTATCATGTGGACCGGAACGCGAATCGTGCGAGCCTGGTCTGAAATAGAGCGCGTGATGGCCTGGCGGATCCACCAAGTGGCGTATGTCGAAAATTTGTAGCCCTTTCGGTACTCAAACTTTTCGACAGCCTTTATGAGGCCGATGTTTCCTTCCTGAACCAAGTCAAAGAACTGCAAGCCGCGGTTGGTGTATTTTTTGGCGATGGCCACGACCAAGCGCAAGTTGGCGTTGATCAAATGGTTCTTTGCCGCCTCCATCATCTTGCGGCCGCGCTCGATTTCCTTTTCCATGTTCAGGATGTCGTCGATGCTGTTCTCAAATTCAAATTCAAGGCGAACCAAGCGGCGCTCGATCTTTTGGATTTGGGAGTAAACGTCGCGAATGTCGTCGGCGTTCATGCCCAGCTCTTTTTCAAGCTTGGACCTTTCGCCGCTTATGGCAAGCCTGCGTCCCAAACGGCGCAAGTCGGCGGGATCCTTTATGCGCAGCTGCTTCATGCGCTTTTCCTGCTTGTGCTGGTATTCCTCAATCTTTTGCTTGGCGTCGATGAATTCCGACGAAAACTTTTCCAGCTCCTCGGTCTGTATGTCAGCCTTTTGGAGATACGGAATTATCTTTTTCCTGAGCTTTAGGATATCTTTGTTTTCAAGAATCTTCGTGTTTGAGTCAAGCTCAAAAAGCTGGCGCTTTAAAAGCATGTATTGCTTTATCTCTGAAAGAATCGGCTTGAGGCAGTCCGAATAGGCGCTCTTGAGGCGGCGCTTTTCGGCCATCTCTTCGTTGATTTCCTTGCGCGGGCGGCCGGCCTCGTGCAAGTCGATTCTTGTGAAGGCTTTTTGAGCCACAGTGAAGAATTCAGGAATGAGCTTGCCGGAACCTTTTATTACGTCCTTAATGATGTTCTCGCCGCTTTCCATCTGCTTTGAAAGGACGACTTCCTCTTCGGCGGTAAGCAAATTTTCCTTTCCGATGTCGCGAAGATAAAGGCGGATCGGGTCGTCAGTGTTGGCGCCGTCCTTGTCGGAACTTACCAAGCGTTTCTTTGCCGGAATCGCGGCTTCCTTTTCGGCTTGCTCGGCGATTTTGGCCTCTTGGTCTTCGGCGATGTCAGCGTCCTCGTCGTCAACGACAAGGTTGTCCTCGTCTTCGTCGTCAGGCAAATCCGGCGGAAGATCCTCTTGAATGATAAAGCCTCGCTTTTCGAGCTCGGCCATCAAGGCTTCGCTTTTTTCCTCATCGCCAACAACATCCTGACCTAGAATGTCCGCGATTTCATCCCAATTGAATTCTTTTTTGCCTTTTTCTGTAATTTTCGCAAGCAAAGAGTCCAGCTCTTCTTTGTCCATTTTTTTTCCTTACGTTTTTTGCCGCTGAATTTTTACGTCCAGCTGCGAAATTTCGGAGACAAGCGTCTTTAGGTAATTTTCATCGTCGGAAGTTTTTGGGGTAAATTCCCTCAGGCGGTCGTTCAGCTTCTTTCGCTGCCGCTCAAGCGCGTTCCTCTTGATTAGCCTTATGCTGTCCATAACCACGCGGTCAATAATTTCCGTCCAATCCGACTCGCTTTGGCTTTCTTTTTTTGAAAACTCTCCGCTTGCGGTAACCGCGGTGACAAACCGCTGGACGTCTTCTCCGCACTGCTCTATGACAGACATAAAGGACAATTTTCCCTGCTTGTAACGCTCCTCCATTTTTATAAATAAATCTCTTGCCAAGAAATCCTCAAAGTCATCGCTAGTCAATTCCGCGCGCATTTTTGAATATTCTTTTGGATTTAAAAGGACAGCAAGGACGGCCCTAAGTTCAGCGTTAAGCTTTATCAGCTTGCTTTTTTGGCCTTCTGGCTGATTTAACCTTGAATCCAGACGCGAACGCGCTTGGCTGCGATTGTTAAAGTCTTTTCGGACGGCCTCCGGCTTAAGATTAAAGGCCCCGGCCAATTGGTCAAGGCTTGACTCTTTCTGAATGTCCGATTGCAGCGCGTCGACGTACGGAAAGAAAGCCAAGGCGGCTTTTGTTTTGTCTTCAGGAGACTCCGACGGATATTGCGCCTTTATTTTGGACAACAGAAATTCACTATCCAATATAGCATTTTCAACCTGTTTCGTCAAGGTCTCGGCGCCAAATTTTATCATGATCTCGGCCGGATCCTTGCCGCCGTCCAAGCGTATTATCTTTGTCGTAAGGTTGAACTGGCGGCACATCAAGATGGCGCGCTTTGTGGCCTTTTGCCCCGCTCCGTCCGAGTCAAAGGACAAAAGTATCGTGTCGCAAAAGCCTTGCAGGATTTTCAGCTGCTGCTCGGTAAGGCTGGTTCCAAGCGGGGCCACAGCTATGTCGATTCCGCACTGATGGTAGGCGATTACGTCCATGTAGCCTTCGCACAAAATCGCAGTCTTTTTTTGATGGATTGAATTTTTGGCAAAGTTAAAGGCGTAAAGGGTTTCCCTTTTATGGTAGTGCGGAAGTTCCGGCGAGTTTAAATACTTTGGCTCGCCTTCCCCCAAAATGCGGCCTCCAAAAGCGACGGCCTGCCCCTTGCGGTCAAAAATCGGAAAAATAAGGCGGCCGGGAAAGAGCGACACGTCCGGGTATTTTTTGCTAAAAAGGCCGGTCTTTTGCAAAAAGGCGTCGGAGTAATTTTTGCCTTTAAGAAAATTCTTAAGCCAATAGCGGTCGGCAGGAGCGTAGCCCAGCTTGAATTTGGCCAAGGTTTCGTCTGTCAGGCCGCGGCCTTTTATGTACTCAAGGGCCGCCCGCCCCTGCTGGTTTTGCGTCAAGAAAAAATGAAAGGTGCTTGCGATGCGGTCGTAGACTTCGCGGATTTGGTCCAAGTCTTGGTCCTGCTTTTGGGGAACGTATGAGCCGCCTTCGTAAGTGACTTCGATGTTGCATCTTTTGGCCAGATCCTGAATCGCCTCAGGATAGGAAAGCTTTTCCATCTCCATCGTGAACTTGATGACGTCTCCGCCGACGCCGCAGCCAAAGCAATGGTAAAATTTTTTTATCGGGTCAACGGTAAACGAAGGCGTCTTTTCGTTGTGGAAGGGACAGCAGCCCCAGTATTGCGCGCCGCGCTGGGTAAGGTTGGTGTATCCGTTTATGATAGACACGATGTCGGCCGTCTGGCGGACGCGCTCGATTGTGTCTTGGGTGATTCGGCCTGCCATCAGCGCGACGCCTTCTTTGTCTTGAATATGGCGCCTTGCTGGACGTGCTCGGAAAGAGTTTTTGTAAAGACATGCCGGCCGGCCTTTTCGTCCATCAGCTGAAAGTAATAAAAGTCGGTCGCCGCCGGCTCGGCCGCGGCCTTTAGCGCGACAAGGCCAGGATTGCAAATGGGACCTGGCGGAAGGCCCGCGTTTATGTAGGTGTTGTAGGGGCTTTGAATTTTAAGGTCGTCGTAAGTGATTATGTCTGGATGCGGCCGGCCCAAGACTTCCGTGATCACGTATTCCACCGTCGCGCAGGAATACAAGCCGATTCCCTTTTTAATGCGGTTTGTGAACACGCTGGCAATCAAGGGCGCTTCGTCGGCGGAACGGTATTCGCGCTCGATTATCGAAGCGAGCGTAACGGTTCTTAGAAGCGCCGCCCGGTCGGCATGCAAGGCCAAAAGCGACGGAACGCTTGAAGTTTTTTGGTAAAAATTGTCCGTCATTATCTTTACGACTTTTTTTGCGTCGCTTTTGGGCGCGAGCGAATAAGTGTCGGGAAACAAAAAGCCTTCAAGGCCGGAGGCCGCGTTAAGGAAATCCCGGGCGGCGCAAATTCCTGAGCTGTCCAAACGCGCGGCGATTTTTGAGGCGGTCAAGCCTTCTGGAATCGCGACGCTCTTAAGCTCCTCGCGGCCGGCCGAAAGCTCCTTGTAAATGGAGGCCGCGTCCATCGAGCTATTTAGCTCGCAGACGCCGCTTTTTACGCAAAAAATGCCTGGGCTTTCATTTGTCAAGACGGCGGCCAGCTTGGGGAAGCGGGCCAAAAGGTAAAAGGCCGTCTTGTTTTTTATGATTCGATTTTCTTGCAAAATGGCTGCCGTTTTTTTGGCGCTGTCTCCGCTCTGAATCCGCAGCTTAAAAGCCACTTGGTTTTCAGGAAGGTCTTTGGCCTTTGTTAAATAGGACATGCAAAGAAAAGTCGCCGCAAGGACTGCCAAGCAAAGAATAAGCGAGGCCGCCAGCGCCAAGGCAATTTTATTTCCCGCTTTCATTTTTCAACCCCTCCTCAAATTCCGCTATGGACATGCAGTCATAAACCTTTTCCTGCACGGCCCTTGAAAAATTGTATAAGGAAATAGGAATCTTGTCAGCGCCATCTCTAAAAAGAGCGGACAGGGCCTTTAGTTCCTCGCATGAAAAACTGTAGGAAAGCGAAAAGTTTGGCGAGTTCACAGCTCTATCTCCATGCGCTCGACGGCAAGCTTTACGTTTACGTTTTTGCGGGCGATGAATTTTGCGTATTGCCTGGCCGAGCGTAAAATGGCGGCCAAAGTCTTGTCGGAATGGGATGGGTCGTGGTGAAAAAGGTAAAGGTCCTTCACGCCCATTTCAGCGGCAAAATCCACGGCATAAGCGAACGGAGAGTGGCCCCATTTTATTTTGTCAACCGCCTCGCCCAGCGTGTATTGGGAATCCAACACGGCGGCGTCGGCGTTCTTGAAGACCGTCTTTACAAGCGGGTCGTGGAAATGGCTTTCAAGGTAAAGCTCCATGTCGGTGCCGTAAACAAACTTCTTTGCGCCCTCGCAAATGGAATATGAATACGACGCCCCGGGATGGCACATTTTGCAGCAATTGACCTTGACGCCTTCGATTTCAAATTCAACGCCGGGACTGATGACGTGGAAATTCATCCTTTGCTTGACCGCGCTAAATTCCACAGGAAAAAACGGCGGCCGCATTTGCCTTGCCAACGAAGCCTCAGGATTGAATATCGGCGAAAAAAACGGGAAGCCCTGAATGTGATCCCAGTGCAAGTGCGAAAGCAATATCGTGTATTTTTTATTCGGCGCAAGCGGATTCTTTTCCGCCAAAACGCGGATGCCTGTTCCTGCGTCCAAAATTATCTGGCCGCCCGCCTTTGAAATGATTTGCACGCAAGGAGTGTTTCCGCCTGTGGTGCCGTAAATGCTTTGGGGCAAAGAGGATAAAAATTTTTGCCGCGCGTCGGGGCTCTTTATGTCTTCGTCCCTTACGCGCATAATCGCGGCGTTAATTTTAGCTTGAACGTCTTCGGCCGCGAGAGGCGACGGCAAAGAGCCTCGCGTTCCCCAAAACACAATTTTCAATTCTACAACTCCAAATCCCTTGTAATGGGAAAGTTGCGCCTATACAAGGATTCCTGCTCCTCAATTTCCTGGCGCTCTCTTTTTTTGCCGCAATTTATTCCCTTGCAGCTTTTGGCCTCTTCGTTCCAGCTTTCCTGGCTTTCCAAAATCCACGACCAAAACGGATATGTGGAACATTGGACGGGCCTAGCCTCGTAGGCTTGACAGCCTTCGCTCCCCCAAAGGACGCAGTCGTAATTGTCCTTTTCCAAAAGAGCCAAGGCTTCCTTGTTTCCGTAATACTGAACCCAACGGCAGTATTTGGCGATAAAGTCATCCTCGCTAATTTTAAAGCATTGAGAGAGTCTTGTCAAATCTTTTTTTGAAAGATAAACAACGCCGGGAGACAGCCTGCAGCAATCAGAACAACGGCGGCATTCGAAGTGTAGTCCGTTTTTGTAAAAGCAATTTTCGTCAGACAAAATGATAAAGAATTATTGGGGAGTGAAGGATTCGAACCTACGAAGGCTTAGCCAGCAGATTTACAGTCTGTCCCCTTTGACCACTCGGGAAACTCCCCAAAAAAGCTGCCTGTAGGATTTGGACCCACGACCCCGAGATTACAAATCACGTGCTCTACCAGCTGAGCTAAGGCAGCATACGTTTTTTCAAACGTGAATAGCATTTTATTCTTTTTGGGGGAAAGTGTCAAGAGCATTTGCCCATTATTTTTGATTTTTTTTCGCGGCTTTACTTGCGGCGCTTTCTGGTTTGCGTTATCGTAAGGTTTATGGTCTTTTCGATTTCCATTCCGGCGGCCAGATCCACGTCCCAAATGAAGGCGGCCACAAAAGTCCTGCTTTCGTTTTGCAAGATGTCCGTGTCCATGTTGCGCCTTTTAAAGGCAACGGGAAAGTAGGTCACGCCCGCCTCTTCGTTGGGCGTGAACATGAAGGAAACGCTTGAATTGCTGTCGGTTATTTGCACGGCCGACGCTTTTGGGACAAGGCCGCCAGGAACGCTTTCATGGCAGCGAGCCGCCGACGTTCCGCTTACGATGTCCTGGCCGGAAACAATCTCGATGCTGTAAGGCTTGTAGTTTGGCGAAAGCAAATTCAGTTCCGCAAAATTGGATTCCACGGCGAATTTTCCTTGAACCGCGATAGGCCCTTCGTTCTTTAAAATGTATTGGACGGTGATTCCGTTTGACTTTACAATGTAGTTCTTTTTTAGAAGAATCGGCTGGTCAAGCGTTGAAAACCTTGTCTTGGCCTCAAAATGGATTTCCTGCCTGGGGCTTGAAAACATGGTCTCCTTGTAGCGCTTGGCGGAAAACATTCCGTTGCGGCAAGGCTCGCCCTTGCAATACTTCTTGGCCTCCGCGTCCTCAAACAAGTGGTCTACAAAAATGCCGCGATAATAATCGTCGTCAAGGCCGTCGTACTTTTTGGCGCGCGAAATGTTGTCCGCGTAGTTTCCGCCCGTCTTAAGGACGTCAAGCTCGAATATGGAGCCGCCCTCAGTTCCGACGCAAACGTTGCACTTTTCCAAGCGGCAAACGTATTCGGTTGTAGTCGTAACTTGTGACCGATTCCTTGAAAGAAGAACATTCGCGGACAAGGCGCTCGGCCTCGGCCAAATTTTTGTAGGCGTTTTGCCTTTCGTTGAAGGAGGCAAGCTCGTTTGCCGCGCGGCAAATGTACGCCTCGCCGCTTTGGGCGGCCAAAAGGCGCTCGCGGGCGGCGTTCTTTCTCATCTTGTCGCCGTGGCACTGGTTGACCATGAGGCTCACGTTCATCATCCTGTCAAAAAGCGAGCGGCTTGTTTTGTAGGCTTGCAAGTAGTCGTAGACGTTCAAGGGATATCTGTCGCCGGTGTCCACGCTTTCGTAGGGCGTGACGCACCAACGAGCTATCTTTTTGTCTATGCCGGAATGGGCGAACGCCTGCGAGTACGCGTCCGCGTCCCGGACGCAATTGTAGGGAAGCTCAAAGGCGCAGTCCTTCTTTGACTTGACGCATTCGATGAATTCTTCCCGCCATTCCTTGTCCAGCAAAGGCTCGATTGTGTCCTTGTCAAAAAAAATGGGAACGCTTCTGGCGGCGTCGGGATTGCGCCCGTCGGCCAAGATTGAGTCTCGGACCGCCGAATGGATTCTTGAAAAATAGCTTTTGGCGCCCTCCCCTTTTTTGGCGCAAAGGCGGCTTTCCACCGGAAGAATCACAATCGCCTTTCCCAAGTTGTTCATCACGACCGGCAAAAAGGCGGCCGTCGCCTGCCTAAAAAGGCTTGAGTCCAAAAAGGCGTATTCAATGCTCGTGGCGGCGAATGTGGATATAAGCGAAGGATCCCAGCTGTCGCAAAAAAGCGAAATTCCGCGCAGGCGCTTTCCAAAATATTGGCGCAAGGTTGTTGTAAGCTTTTCTATTTGGGCGGCCCGGTCGGCCGGCAAGATCAGCGGAAAAAGCGGATTGTAGTAGCCGCCGCCAATCATCTCGACTTGCTTTCGCGAGACAAGATTGCTTATCAAGTTTAGGAATTCAGGATTCTTTTTCTTGAAAAATTCGATTTGCCGGCCTGTAAAGAAAAAGGAAAACTTCAACTCGGGGCTTGCGAGCAAAAGCGCGCCCAACGGCTTGTAAACGTTTTTGTAAGCCGCCATGTATGACGAGTCGTCTTGAAATTCCGTGGCCCTGCCCGCGTAGGCAAGACAAATTCGAAGGCTGGACATTTTCTTTATTTTAACATTTTATACCAATTCCGCCAAAATTTAAAGTCTTTTTTGCGCGGAATTTCAATAATGTGGTCTCCATCCCCATCATTTTTGTATTGTATGGTTTTCTGCGTTTTTGGGAACATTTTTATCAAATCTTTGGGGCAAGCGCCCACGCAGCTTCCGCAACCGCAACATTCGTTGGTCACGAGCGCCGTTCCGTTTTGAATCACGATGGCGTTTTGAGGACATGCCAGGACGCAATCGCCAAAGCCGATGCAGTCGTTTTCGTTTTGGGTGAGCGAACCGTAGGAGCTGGCGATAAGGGCGCAGTTCTTTATTCCGTTGTACAAAAGCCTAGGATTTTTTTCCTTTGACGGATTGCAAAGGACAATCGCCCTTTGCTCGCTAGTCTGGACATTGTTGTCGACAATTCTGGAAACATAGTTTTTTTCCATCGGGGAAAAAAGCAAGTCCGTGTTTTGAAGGATTTGGCTTTTTACGGCCGGCAGGAAAATGTTGGCGACGACGACCACAAAGAGACATATTAAAATCAAAAACAAAAAGCACAAAAGAATTTTCAAGACCATATTCAAACGCCCGCGTATATCCAAGAAGTGTTCAGCGCGTATAGCGCCAAAAGCAATATCATCATGCAAAAAAAGACAGAAATCTTTTGCCTAAAGGTGTCGGCGTTCTTAACGCTGACCATTTTGCTTGTGAACGAATACAAAACCGGTATCAAGGCGTAGCAGCCGGCGATGCAGCAAATGTCTATGACAATCGCGCCCAAAAGCGAAGGACTTTCGTTAAGGGCTATCAACGCGGCCAAATACGACACGGCGAATTCTGCGGCGCTTTTTTTTGTGGCGAGCTGCGCGATGATTTCAAAGAACGAGCTGAAGGCGGCCCACAAAAGAAGCGCCGCGAGCGGATAGAGCTCGGACAAGCCCAAAGGCGCCAAAAGCAGCTTGTTGATGGAAAAAGTCAAGGACACAGTGACCAGCGAGCACGCGAGCGACTTTATCGCCGTTGAGCCGATTTTTTTCCGCGAAAGGCTGTTTTCGGCCTCTTGCAAAATTCCTATGCCGTAAACAAGAACGGCGGAACAATGCAAGGTGTAAAAGAAAATCGCGTCAATTATTTTCATCCATAGCCCCCGATTTTTCCAAAACGTTCATCCTTGTCTGCAAGGCCAAAAGCGCCGCCGCGCAAAAGGCGAAAATCAAAAGGCACCCTGGAATCGTCGCGAAAAACGAAAGGAATGAAGTTTTGTATGAGTCAAACAATACGATTTCCTCTACGCCGCCCGGAGTCGGAAAGCTGATCGCGCCGTAGCCCAAGATGTCGCGCAACAAGAAAAAGACAAAGGCAAAGGCTCCGAACTTGGCCGACAGCGCGGCGTTTTTTGAAAGCGATGCTGGCTGGCCCGAGAAAACGCTTCCGATCAAAAACGCTGAAGCCGCCGGAAGGAAAATCACAAAGCTTAAATTTAAAGCCAAGATCGGCGAAAAGAAAATCAAAATCTGCTTGTACAAAATCGCGGCGAAAACAATGAACGAAAGCGAAAGAATTTCCTGAAGCTCGCCCAAATTCATTTTGGCCGCCAGCGAGTTAAAAAGGCTCGCTCCAGCAGAAAGCGCGATCAATTCAATTATCAGGGGCAAGCCGTAGGCCAAGCGTCCGGGCGCCGAAACAAGCAAAGCGAACGAGGCCGCGATAAAAACAAAATACAAATTCTTTTTCATTTTTTTGCCTCCTTGCCGGAACCGGCGGCCGCGCCCCAAGCGATCTCGCCCGCGATTTTTTTCCAGTAAAGCATCTGCCTGTCATCTTTTTCATCTTCCAGCGCGCGCGAGATCGAACTTTTCATGTAAGCCGCGCCCATGAATTCCGTCTTTCCTTCGCCGCAGACAAACACGGCCGGAAGCGGCCCCCAATAACTTGAGATTCGCAAGACAAGCGCCCGGTATTTTTTTGACGGCTCGCTTTTTTTCAAAAGCTCAAAGCAGGCCGCGCTAACGCTAAAGCTTGACTCTATCGGGACAAGCTCTCCGCATTGGTATTCGTCTTGCGGCAACACTTGCTCTACGGCCGCGCGCAGGCCCTTCTCCCAATTCTTTTTTCCAAGAGTTGAAAAAAGCGCGAGGAGCAAAAAGAAAAATAAAACGACGCCTGTAAAAATGCCGGTCTGGGCCAGCTGTCTTTTCGCGCTTTCGTTCATTGATTCGCCTCTCCTAATTTTGCGGCCAAAAGGATGGAAAGCCTTTTCTTAAGCCTTTTGCTTTCAAAAACCTGCAAGGCGGGCGAAAGCAAATTTGCGAACAAGACGGTAGCCGCCGCGCCGGCCGGCGAAGTTCCTGTTCCGCAAAAAACAAAGGCTATCGCCGCCGCCAAAATAGCGCAGACAATTTTTGCAAACAAACCGGTGGGACTTGTTCCTGGCCACTGAAGAGCGAACACCGACGCGAACAAAAGGCCGCTGGAAAGCAAGGCCAGCAAAACGTCTCCGCTCATGGGGGCGGCGCCTGTAATCAAGGGCGACGCGAACTTGACCAAGCAAAAGTATAGAAAGAGGAACAAGAGCGGAAGTTCCGGCTTCTTTAAGTCAAAAGCGAACAAAAACAACGACGAGAGCAGAGTGAGAAAAGTGAAGCGGCAAGCTGGAATGGCCGCGTGGCTGTCCCAAAAAAGCGAGACGTAGCCGTTTGGAATTGACACGTTGAAAAGCCTAAAAACGCCGTCGTTCAAAAGCATCGTGATTTTTTCGTCAACGCCGTTTGTCAGCATCGCGCCGTCAATCAACGCGAGCGACGGGTTCTTTGCCAAAAGCTCGGCGCCTGAAATTTCAAAGCCGCCAAAGGCCGTCCTGCCCATGAACCAAGCCGCCGTAACCGTCACGGCGACAGGGTTTAGCCAAGAAACTCCGGCTGAGCCGAAAACGCTCTTTGTCATGAACAAAAAAACTAGCGTTATCAAGAAAACGCTGGCGGGCGGATACGACGGCGGCAAAAAGAAGCCTATCAAAGTTCCGACAAAAAGAGATCGAGCCACGGCAATGCGGCGGCTGCCTTTGTCGGCGATCGCGTCGGCCTCGCTCAAAGCCGCGCCCAAAACGGCGCTCAAAATGATTATCAGGGACTGCCAGCTTTTTGTCACAAAGAGCATGACGATTTGCGGCAAAAGCGCCGCCCAAAAAATCAAGGTTCTTAGCGAAGCGGATTTTGTGAAGTCCGTGAAAGGAGCCATTGAAACTTTGTTATACATTTTGCTTGTCCTTTAATATTTTTACGCTTTCGCACAACGGAAGCTTGGTTGGGCAAACCGCGTCGCAAACGCCGCATTCAATGCACAAAACGCTGGAACGGATGAAGTCTTGGGGCGTCTTTATCGCCTTGACCACATGGGAGAAGATTATGTCGGGATAAATCTTCGCTGGGCACGCGGCGCGGCAGCTTCCGCAACCAACGCAAACGGCGCTCGAATAGTCCGCCACGTCATTTTTGGAAATGAAGGCAACGCTCTTTACGTCCTTTGAGACCGGCGTTTCCAACGACGGAACTGAATAGCCGCGCAACGCGCCGTTCACGATGATCTTTCCAATATTTTTTTGCTCAAGGCCCAATTGCTTTGCCACGTTCTCCAGACTTTCGCCGACGGAAACCTTTAAAACGGCGCTGGACTTCAAGCAGTCGCCAAAGACATGGACGTAAACCCGCTCCACCGGCGTGTTGCGCACAAGCGCGTCCGACAAAATCACAAGGCTTTCCGCGTCCACAAAAAGGGAATTTTCAATTATTTGGCGCTCGCTTTCCGAGGACTTGAAAAATTTTTTGTAAAGGGGCGCGAGCGAGGCCTTTTTGCCGCAAGGATAATTCTTTGTGTCCACAAAAAGGACAAGGTTCTTTTCGTCCGACCTAAGCGGCAAAAGCAAAGTTTGAATTTGAGAGTCGTTTTTGGCGCAGGCAAAGACAATTTCCTTGGGCCGCAATATTTCCTTTAGAATTTCCGCGCCCGACAAAAGCTTTTCAAAATAAACCTTAGCGAGCGTGGAGTCCGTTTGGCAAGATGGGTCTTCGTCAAAAAGGCGGATAAAAATTCGCGCCTCGGCAACGTCCTTTACGGCCGCGATGTCGGCTTCAAGGGAGCGAGGCTCCCTCATCGAAAATGTGTTCACCACGCCAAGCGCGCCAACCCTGTTCAAAATCGACGCGGCCCCCCATGACTTCCAGTCAAAGGAGCGCTCGCTTTTTCCGATGTGGGAAAAACTTCCGCGAAGCTTTATTTCAATCGCGGGCTTTGAGCGGCCGTCGCTGGCCGAACAATTGCGGACGCCCTGCACCACTCCGGGAATGGATGCGTGAATTTTGGCGCCGTGACTTACAGTGGAATCTTCGGCCACCACCTGCCCTTCTTGGACAACGTCGCCGGCCTTGACAAGCGGCGCGCACAAAACGCCCTTTTCCTGCTCCAAGGGAATCAAAACCTTGCGCGGCAAAAAGGCCGTGGCGACAGATTGAATTATGTCCTTTTTCTTTATCGAAAAATCAAGCCGCATAAGCTAGCGTCTCCATCTTAAATTTTAGTCGCGGCGCCAACGCGCAAAAAAGCGGAAGCAGCGCCGCCAGCAACAGGGCGGCCACAAGGCCAAAGCCGGCTTCCTCAGTTCCGCCTGATTTGTAGGCGACAGAAAACTTTTTTCCTTGCGCCTTCCAAAGCTTTTCGACGGCGGGACTTTCCGTCTTGTCCAGCGCGTCGGAAGCCTCCTTCCTAAAGGCCGCGTTGTAAGCGAGCGCAAGCTCCTTTCTGGCCTTTATTCCGTCCTTAGTCTTTTCGTAATGGGTCATTTCCACCCGCTCGCCATCTTGGGGAACTTTGGGAAAATCTTTGTTAAGCGACCTGTACTGAAAAACCGCGCGGTTCCACTTATGGACAAAATAATCTTCCATAAGCGGAAATTCGGAAGCCTTGCCATTATACTCCGTGGGGGCCGGAAAAAACAAGCCCTTTTTGCCGCCGGAAGAAAGGAAGTCGGTTCCGGCGCAAAGAAGCGCGAACAAGACAAAAATTTCGGCCGACACAAAAAAAGCCTTTTTTAAAGTCTTGACGTTGACAGAGTTGACCGCGCCCGCGCTTCTTATCAAGACCGGCAAAAAGCGCGCCTTTTTGTCTTGTTCCGTCTGAATGTTGAAAAGCAGGAACAAAAGCGAAAACGCGGAGGCTAAGTTCAGCAGAAAAAAAAGGCCCCTGGAAAAACCGGCCGCCAACGAAAGCAAGAGCGCGGCGGCGGCAAAGGCGACGGCTACCGAGTTGGAGACGAGAGCCGGAAGAGCGCCCTTCCTTCGCCAAAGCCTTTGGCCCAAATAAAGCGAGTAAAGCTCAAGGCAAACGGCGGCAGCGGCCGCGCAAAAGGGATTGCAAAAGGCGTAAAAAAGCGCCGGAAGAGACGCCAGCGAATAGACGGACTTGTTTTCCGCGGAACGTAAGAGAGCCAAGAACGCCGCCACGCAAACAAGAAGCGTCAAAAACGGAAAGGACGCCCGGCTGCCTATGGCCGCGTCTACATGAAAGCGCGCCTGCAAAAGCCTGGCGGCGGAAGACGCTTGGCTCGCGAAAGCGTCCGGGATGTAATAAATTCGCGCGGCCTTGTCCCTGTCAAAAAAATAAAGGAACTTGCGCTCGCTGTAGCCGTCGTCAGCGTCTTGCGCTTCCTGCCCTTCAAGAGAAATGCAGCCCTCGCAGCCGGCCTCCTCCAAAACGTCGCCGACCAAAGAAGCGTCCGTCTGGACTGGAACGCTTAGCGTGACATAGCCTTTCCATAATTTTGACACGGGGGAACTTTTGCAGATGAACAAAATCAGCAGAAGCGCGAAGGCGCCGATTGCCGGAGCGGCGAACTTTTTGAATTTTTCCATAGCCTACAAAACCGCGAATCCCAAGCCTATGAAAAAACCTAAAATCGCGCCAAAGACAACTTCCATCGGGCGATGCCCCAAAATTTCTTTTATCGGCTTGTAGTCAAGCACTTTTTTTTCGGAAAGCTCGCCGCCAAGCTCGTTGAGCTTTTTGGCTTGCAAGCCCGAGGCGCGCCGGACGCCCAGGGCGTCGCGGATTGTGACCATCAAAAAGCAAAAGGCCAGCATAAAGACGTCGCTGGAACAGCCGGACCTAAAGCCGACGCAAGTCGTAAGCGTGGTCACAAGCGCGGTGTGGCTTGAAGGAAAGCCGCCGGTGCGCCAAATCAGGCTTTCGGCGAGCGCTTTTAGCGAATGAATTTTTCCGGAAAAAAGGCCGATTATGGTTTTTATGAATTGCGCGGAAAACCAGCTGAAAAGGCAGGCTTGAAAGACAGGGTTTGTGAGAATTTCCGCCAAAACTTTTTTTCCGAAAAGCATAATAGATGATTTTAGCGCAAAAACCATCTCTTGTTCAAGTCCGCCATAATGCGCTAACATCTCACTTTATGGAGAGGACGGAATGGACATTGGGCGAAAACGACGCGGGCAGGCGCTTGGACAGAATCTTGCGCCGCGTCCTTAAGGACAACTCGCAAGGCGCCATTTTGAGCGCGCTCAGGAAGGGCCTTGTCCGCCTGAACGGAAAGAAGGCGCTGGCCGGCGACATGACCAAGGCCGGAGACCTTTTGTCGGCCGCGAGCTTTTTGCTTGGCGAAAATTCATCCGACAAAAACGGCTCGCCAAAAAAAGCGCCGCGCTGCCCCTACCCGATTGTTTTTCAAAACGAAAACTTGCTTTTCATCGACAAGCCGGCCGGAACGCCCACCCACGGAAAGGGCTCGGTCGCCGAGACTTTCGCGCCGCAAAAAACCGACTCGCTGGCCTTTGTCCAGGCCCCCTTGCACCGTCTTGACAAGGGCACCAGCGGACTTTTGGCAGTCTCAAAGTCCGCGGCCGGCGCGCGCTGGTTTTGCAAGAACATAAAGGACCATTCGATAAAAAAGTTTTACTGGGGAATAACGCTTGGCGACTTGCAAAACGAAGACGAATGGATTGACAGCCTTGACACTGAAAGCGGGCCAAAAAGCGCCAGGACAATCGCCACGCCCCTAAAGCGCGGCCTTCTTGACGGAAAAAAAATCACGCTCGTCCGCTTCCAAATATTCACCGGAAGGAAAAGGCAAATAAGGGCGCAGTGCGCGGCCCGAGGCATTCCGATTTTGGGCGACAAGCTTTTTGGAGGCGCTCTTGACGCGCCCGGCATGGCCAAAAGCGGCGGATTTTACCTGCGCTCGATGCGGATGGAATTTCCGCAAAACGAATTGGGAATTCCAGAGGCGATAGAAGCGCAAGAGCCGCAAGATTTTCTTGCTTTTTTTAAATAGTGGCGCTAAAATATTTCTGATGGAAATTTCCGACTTACTGAACAAATTCAAGAGCATTCAAGTTTACGCGCTTGTCGGCGAAAGCGGAACTGGAAAAAGCTTCAAGGCCAAGCTTTTGGCGCAAAAATACGGAATAAACGCCATAATCGACGACGGCCTTTTGATTGTTGACGACAAAATCATCGGCGGAAAATCGGCCAAAAGCGAAAAGACCTACATGGGAGCGGTTCGCGTGGCCGTCTTTGACGACAAGGAGCACCGCGACGAGATTGCGCTTAAAATCAGGCAAAACAAATTCAAGAAAATTCTTTTGATCGGAACTTCCGAAAAAATGGCGGTCAAGATATCGACCCGCCTCCAGCTTCCGCCGCCTTCCACCGTGATAAAAATCGAAGACATAGCCACGCGCGAGGAAATCGACAAGGCCATACGAAGCCGGCAAATCGAAGGAAAGCACGTCATTCCTGTTCCGGCCATAGAGATAAAGCGCGACTACCCGCAGATTTTTTACGACTCGCTCAAAGTGTTCTTTAGCAAGGGCGGCCCGATTTCCCGCGCCCTGAGAAAAAATTCAGGAAAGGAAGTTTATGAAAAGTCCGTCGTCAGGCCGGAATTTTCAAAGAAAGGCCGGGTGGAAATAAGCGAGGCCGCGCTTACCCAAATGACCATGCACTGCGTGGGCGAATTTGACCAAAACATCCGCGTGCGAAAAATCACGATAAAGACCAACGCGCGCGGCTACCGAATAATCATCACGGTTGACGTTCCCTTTGGAAAGCAGCTCACCGGCGAAGTCTACAAGCTTCAGCAATACATAATCGACAACATTGAAAAATTCACCGGCATCTTGATTGAGGAAGTGAGCATAATAATCGACAAAATCACGCGATAAAAGCGCTCGATAAAAAAAAACGCGCCTGAGCGCGTTTTTTTTTGCCGTTACAAGGCCGAGCTTTCCTCGCGGAGCTTTGGGCTGCGGCTTCTGCGCCTTCTGCGGCGCGCGGAGCCTTGCTGGCCCGGCCTTTTTTCGTCGGCCTTGGGCATCCGTATGCAAACGCCTATCTCCCGCAAGGCGCTCCTGATGGCGTATTCAAGCTCCGAGCGCTGGGGATTCATCGGCAGGACAAAGCGGCGACATTCGTCCCAGGTCTTAGTGTACAGCTCGCCGGCCGAGGATTTTCTTTCTATCTCTTTTTTCCAGTCCGTCAGCGAAAGGATGAAGTCCTTTATCAAGTAGACGAGCTTTTTTCCGAGGCGGGCGTCTTTTTCTATTACGTTTAGCGCGTCAAGGCGCTTTAGGTTGGCCATGTAGGACTTTTCGAACTTTTTGTCGCTGAACATGAATTCCGTGGCGGCCGGCTGCAAGGCCATGTAAAGGTCGGTGTCCAAAGCCTCGCTTACGATGTCAAAGGCGTGTCCGGAATTGATTATCTTTAAAAGCTCCTCTGTCAGGCGCGAAGGAGAAACCGGCGCCAAAAGGCTCGCGCTTTTTCGGATTTTGTGGCGGAGAGTCCAGCTCATCTTGCAGCCGGTCGTGGCCGAATACTTGACCGCGCGCAACATTCTTACCGGATCTTCGACAAAAATTCTGTCCAAGGGAATGACAGGCCGCAAAACGCCCTTCCTTATGTCGCGCACGCCGCCCACGTAGTCGATCACCTGCTCCTGCAAGGGGTCGTAGTAAAGCGCGTTGAGCGTGAAGTCGCGCCGCATGACGTCCTCGTCCATCGAGCCGAAGTCGTTTCCGATGGAGCCTTCGGCGGTGGAACGGAAGGTGCTGACCTCAAAAATTTTAGGGCCGAAGAAAACGTGCACAAGGCGGAAGCGCCTTCCGATTATGCGGGAATTCCTGAAAATGCGCTTTATCTTTGAAGGGGTGGCGTCGGTCGTTATGTCAAAGTCCTTGGGATTGTTGCCCAAAATAAGGTCGCGGACGGCGCCGCCCACAATGTAGGCCGAAAAGCCCGAGTCCTTGAGGCGGCGGATCACGCCTATCGCGTCCGAGTCAATCTTGTCAAGCGGGATTTTATGCTCTTCTTTTGTATAGACAACGGCCTTTTTTACCGGCCGCCCTTTTTCATCTTTTCCGTAGCGGTACAACACAATGGAGCGATTCTAGCGAAAAAAGCGGCCTTGTTCAAGCCCTTTTTCACGCCTGTTTTTCAAGCCAAGCGATGACGTCGGCCATGACAGCCTCGCCGTCAAGCTCGTTGAAAATTTCGTGGCGGTCGCCCGGCCAAACCTTCTCTTGGACAGAAGCCATTCCGTTGGCCTTGTATATGGCGGCGAGCTTTTTTATCGTCTTGCCGTAGCCGCCCACCGGGTCGTCCGAGCCGTAGATGAAGTAAACGGGAAGCTCCTTGGGAATTTTTTTCATCGCCTTTGGCTGGTGGACCTTGTAAAGGCCGCGGACGATTTCCAAAAAGAATTCCGCCGTCGGAAGAATTCCGCACCACTGGTCGGCCTCGTACATTTGGACGTTGAAGTCGTTTTTGGAAAGCCAGGCGAAATCGCTTTTGCGGGGCTTGGGAACCCGACTGTTGTAGCCAAAAAAGGCAAGGTTGGCGTCAAGCTTTGACCTATGCTTTTTTCCGAGCAAAAGCGCGTTTAGGCCAAAGACAAGCTTAGCCGCGCGCATCAAGGCCTGGCGGGGGCCGGTTGTTCCGCAGAGAACAACGCCGTCAAGCTCGTCCCCGTATTTTTCGATGAAATTTTGGCTGACGATCGAGCCAAAGGAATGGCCGGCCAAAAAGCATTTCTTTTGCGGAAAGTCGGCTTTGAGTCCAAGGACAAGCTCAAGCAAATCCTCGGTCACGGCGTCAAAGCCGTCCTTGTCGGCCAAGTAGCCGAATTTTCCGCTTCCCAAAGACTCGGCTTTTTGGGCGGTCTTTCCGTGGCCCCTCTGGTCGTGGGCGCTCAAGACCCAGCCGGCCTCCGCGAACACGGAGCCCATCTTGTCGTACCTTAGCGCGTGCTCGCTCATTCCGTGGCACAGTTGGACAACGCCTTTTATCTCGCCGTCAGGAATCCAGCGCATGACATGCAGTTCCGTTCCGTCCTTCATAGTTTGATAAAAGCTGTTTGTGGTCATAACTTGAGCCTCCGTAAGATATGTGATAATATAACTTTATCATGAATTTTTCAAGCGATGGCGAAAAAAAAATTTTTACGGCGCAAAAGATGGTTTTCGGAGGCGACTGCCTGGGAAAAATCGACGGCAAGAACGTGTTCGTTCCCTACGCCGTTCCCGGAGAAAAGCTGGAAGTCCAGGTTGAAAGGAGCTTCAAGGACTACGACGAGGCAAGGATAACAAAGATTTTGGAAGCCTCGCCGCGCAGGCAGCTTCCGGAACCATGCGGCAGGGGGACCGCGGAGAAAACGTCAGACAGCTGCAGGCAAAGCTGAAGGAACTGGGGCTGTACTCCCTGAAGACGGACGGCGTTTACGGCAAAGGCACCGCCCAGGCGGTTCTGGCTTTCCAGCAGAAAAACGGCCTGAAAACGGACGGTATTGCTGGACCGAAAACGCTGGCAAAGCTGTACGGAACCGGCGCGGCATCTTCCGCAGCGTCCTCTTCATCTTCATCCGCGGTTCCGCTGGCTTCCGACTCAGCTTCTTCCGCTGCTTCCGCGGCAATGTCCGAGGAATCGGACACAGCCGATCCTGTCGATGCGCTGCTGGAGAAGATTGCGGCAGACAGCGGGGCTGCCTGCGGTACGCTGGTGCTGTCAAAAGACGGACAGGTTTTCCTGACATGGTCCTTCGGCGGTGTGAATGAGAAAACCTGTTTCCGCATTGCTTCCGTTACAAAATGGGTCACGGCGATCGGACTGATGACGCTGTACGACCAGGGCAAGCTGGACCTGGACAGGGATATCAGCGAATATCTGCCTTTCAAGGTGCGCAATCCCGCGTACCCGGATACGCCGATCACGGCCAGAATGCTGCTGAGCCATACCTCCTCGCTG
>ONET01000088.1 GCA_900316905.1 uncultured Treponema sp. | reverse complement strand
ATTTCCTTAATTTTTTTGAGCGCTTCCAAACGCGCCTCGTAGTATCTTGAATTTTTTTTCTCGCCGTTTTCTCTTAAGGAGTGAATGAAATTTTCGTCTAGCCGTTTGATGACAGGACTCCGTTCCCCTTGCGGAGTGTAGGCGCTGATAAAAGATTTCTTGTAGTTTAGCGCGAAAAAGCCCTTTTCATCAAGCGCCATTTCAAGCTCCACGATTTGCCCGTCGCCGGTGTAGTTCCAAATTTCGTTTGGGTCGTCGTAGTTTAGGGCGCGGCGCTGGCCCGAGATTGTGTTTCCGTTGGCGTAGATTATCACTTTGCGGATTTTTTTTGTGTCCTTTTCCGCCACAAGCTCCACGGGCCGGACGACGTGCGGATGGTTTGAAACCACGATGTCCGCGCCCGCGTCCAAAAGCGCGCGGTAAAAGGCTTGGACTTCAGACAGGACAGTCAAAACGTATTCCTCTTCGC
Source organism: uncultured Treponema sp. (assembly GCA_900316905.1). Taxonomy (GTDB): domain Bacteria; phylum Spirochaetota; class Spirochaetia; order Treponematales; family Treponemataceae; genus Treponema_D. Next base: position 7,521 of record ONET01000088.1, on the reverse strand, counting down.
TGGTGTGGACGCTCACGATAAAAAGGTCTGGGGCGAGCTCTTTTTTCCAGTCCGCGACTTGCTTGCAAAAAGCGGCGCGGCCCTTTTTGGTCGGCGGAACGTAGTTTATTTCCTCGTAGTTTTTCCAAGTGTTCAAAAGCTCGGTCACGGCGACAAAGGCGATTTTATATTCATGCCAAAAGAATTCGCGGAAGGACATTTGGCCGTCCTCGGTCAAGCCGCTAAAGAAGACGGGCCGCGCCCACGTTTGGGGCTTTCCGCCAGTTTGGGGCGCCGCTTTTTGGGCTTGCGGCGCTGTCATTGCCGGGCTTGACCCGGCAATCTGTTTGTCAAAAGATTCCCGCGTCGGAGCGCGGGAATGACAGTCTGCGTGAGCGTGGGAATGACAGGCCTTTTCAATTTGCGCGGCCCAAAGCGCGGTGGCCTTTATTCCTTCCGAGCCCTGGTCGTTGGAATGGTTGTTTGCCAGGCTGATTAGGTTGAAGCCCGCGTCAAGCGCGGCGGCCGGGTAGGAGGGCTGCATGTTGAAGGTGGGGTAGCTTTCAAAGGGCCGCTCTTCCATTACCGGCGACTCAAGGTTGGCGAATGAATAGTCGGCCGCTTGGACTTGCTCGCGAATGTCGTCCCAAATCAGGCTGTAGTCGGCCATGTTAAAGTTCTGTGTGTGCGCCATTATGTCGCCGGCAAAAAGCAGGCGCAAGTTTTTGGAGCGCGGCCTTTTGGCGCTTTGGCAGGAAAAAAACGCGAGCGAAAAGAGCGCAGAAATCGCAAGGACGAGAAGCTTGGCTTTTGCGCTTAAACTTTTGGGCATTTTTGCATTATATAACATTTTTTTGTTTTTTGCAAATTTCCTGATTTTTAGCGGCTTATTATGCGCAAGCGCGGCGTTCTTGAAAAAAAATATGTTTTTTGCTATCATATTCTTCTATGCGACACGGAACGATTACCTCCGACAATCACGCGGCTCTTTGGAGCGGCCGCTTTAAGGAAGGCCCCGACGCGGCGGCCGTTGAGTTTGAAACTTCTATATATGTAGACGAGCGCATGGCCTTTGACGACATTCAAGGCTCGCTCGCGCACGCCCAAATGCTTGGCCAGGCCGGCCTTGTCTCCAAGGCGGAGACGGCCAAAATAAAGGCGGGCCTTCTTTCAATCAAAAAAGACTTGGAAAGCGGAAAGCTAAAAATCGACTACAGCGCCGAGGACATCCATTCCTTCATAGAAGCGACGCTCACCGACAGAATCGGAGCGGCCGGAAAAAAGCTTCACACAGGCCGAAGCCGCAACGACCAAATCGCGCTTGACGAGCGCATCCACTTGCGCCGCGTGATTCCGCTTTTGCAAAACAAAATCCTTTCGCTGATCGATGCGCTCGCTTCTATCGCCTCAAAAAACGCCGACACCCTTATGCCGGGCTACACCCACATGCAGCACGCGCAGCCAGTCACTTTGGGCCAGCACCTGTGCGCCTGGGCCTGGAGCTTGGAGCGCGACTGGAGCCGCTTGGAGGACGCCTTGGCCAGAATCAGCCTAAGCCCGCTTGGAAGCGGCGCCTTGGCCGGAAGCGGCCTTCCGCTTGACAGAAAATTGACGGCAAAGCTTTTGGGCTTTGACGGCCCCACGCCCAACTCAATCGACAGCGTGAGCGACCGCGACTACTGCATAGAGTTCACTAGCGCCTTCAGCCTTTTGCAAATGCACTTAAGCCGCTTTTGCGAGGAAATCGTCTTGTGGGCCACAAGCGAGTTCAACTTCATCAACCTTAGTGAAAAATGGTCCACTGGCTCTTCGATAATGCCGCAAAAAAAGAACCCAGACTTTGCCGAGCTTATTCGCGGCCGCACGGGAAAGGTTTACGGAGACCTGATCAACCTTCTTACGATGATGAAGGGCCTTCCGCTTTCTTACGACCGCGACTTGCAGGAAGACAAGGCGCCTCTCTTTGACGCGATGGACACCGTCTCTTCCTGCTTGACCGTCTTCACTTACATGATAAGCTCGGCCTCTTTCAACAAAAAGAAGATGGCCGACTCTTGTCAGGACGGCTACCTCAACGCGACCGATGTGGCCGACTACCTTGTAAGGAAGGGCGTTCCTTTCCGCGAGGCGCACGGAATCAGCGCAAAAGCCGTCCGCATGGCCATCGACGCGGGCGTCCGCCTGGAGGACTTGTGCATTGAGGAATTCCAGCGGTGCTCAAAGCTGATAGGCGAGGACATTTACGCTTTGATAACGCCCGCTGCCTGCGCCGCCGAGCGCAAAACCCTTGGCGGAACCGCTCCCCAGCGCGTAAAGGAACAAGTCGCCGTACTTAAAAAAATTGTAAAAAGTAGAAAAAAGTGACGCGCCCCGCGCCTTTAGGTATTTAAACAGTTTAAAATTTTTGGAGGAAAAAATGAAAAAAATCGCTTTGATTCTTGCCGCGGCTCTCTTGGCCGCAAGTCTTGTTGGATGCGCCAAAAAAGGCGGCTCAGCCGACAATTCTTTGGCCCAGCTTAAGGCTCGCGGCGTTTTTGTTCTTGGCTTGGACGACTCCTTTCCGCCGATGGGCTTTAGGGACGAGAACAACGAAATCGTAGGCTTTGACATTGACTTGGCCAAAGAAGTGGCCAAGCGGCTCGGAGTCCAGTTCAAGGCGCAGCCTATAAACTGGGATTCAAAGGAGCAGGAGCTTAACACTGGAAAAATAGACTGCATTTGGAACGGCCTTACAATCACCGAAGAGCGCAAGAAGGCCCTTAGCTTTACAAAGCCTTACCTTGCCAACAAGCAGGTTGTCGTTGTCAGAAAGGGCGCCGGCTTGAACAGCCTTTCCGACATGTATGGAAAGACAATCGCCCTGCAAAGCGGATCTTCGGCCGAAGACGCCGTCAACGACACTCCTGACTTTCAAAAGGGAGTCAAGAACATTGTTTTCCTTGACCAAAACTTGATGGCCCTCAACGACCTTGCGATTGGCGGCGTTGACGGAGTTGTCATGGACAGCGTTGTCGCCGAATACGCCATCGCCGAATCTGGAATGCCTCTCGTGACTTTGGACGAGTCTTTGGCCAGCGAGGAATACGGAATCGCCTTCAGAAAGAACGACGTCAAGCTTACCGACGAGGTTCAAAAGATTTTGGAGGAGATGGCCGCTGACGGAACAGTCGCCCGCATTTCCACAGCTTGGTTTGGAAGCGACATCACCGTTATCGGAAACTGACCGGAAAAAACGTTGATAGCCTTAGTCCATTCAATGCTTGCCGGAACTTGGGTTTCCGTCGAGATTTTTTTGCTGACTTTAATTTTTTCAATTCCGCTCGCGGTCTTCTTTTGCGCGGCAAGAATGTCAAAATTTTTTCCGCTAAAAAAGGCCGCGCAATTTTTCTTGCTCTTGATTCGCGGAACGCCCTTGATGCTGCAATTGATTTGCGTCTACTTTATTCCAGGCATTTTGTGGGGCTGGTCCTTTGACCGCTTTACGGCGGCCATCATCGCTCTGGCTGTCAACTACGCGGCTTACTTTGCCGAAATCTACCGGGGCGGCTTTGAAAGCGTTCCGCAGGGGCAAAAGGAGGCTGCCAGCGTTCTTGGATACAGCAAGAGCCAAGCCTTTGTTTTTATAATAGTTCCGCAAGTCATAAAAAGGATAATGCCCGCGATGGGAAACGAAGTCATCACCCTAGTAAAGGACACCGCGCTTGTCACGGTCATAGGAGTGGTGGAACTTTTGCATGTGGCCAAGTCCGCGTCCAACCGCGTCTTTTCCACAGTTCCGCTTTTTGTGGCGGGCGCATTTTACTTTATAATGAACGGAATCGTCACCTTTGCCTTTAGCCGCATAGAAAAAAAATTGTCTTATTACAAGTGAGTTGTTTATGGAAAGCGATATCGTAGTCAGCGTCAAAAATCTAAAGAAGAATTTTGGCCGAGGCGACATTTTAAAGGACATTTCGTTTGATTTGCCTCGCGGAAAAACTCTTTCCATAATCGGCCCGTCTGGCTCCGGAAAGTCCACTATATTGCGCTGCCTTTGCCAGCTTACGCCTGTTTCTGGCGGAACGATAGAAGTTTGCGGCGGCTTTTTGGTCAAGGACGGAGTGTACGCTTCAAAAAGCGACTTAAGGAAAATCGGCCTAAAAGTCGGAATGGTTTTCCAAAACTTCAACCTTTTTCCGCACTATTCGGTATTGCAGAATGTCGTGGACCCGCAAGTCCGCGTCAAAAAAACGCCCAGAAAGCTCGCCGAGCAAAACGCCCGCGAATGGCTTTCCCGCATGAACCTTTCAGACCGCATGGACAGCTATCCCCAGCAATTGTCGGGCGGCCAGCAGCAGCGCGTGGCCATAGCCCGGGCCTTGGCGCTCAATCCCCAAGTCCTAGTCTTTGACGAGCCCACGAGCGCGCTTGACCCCGAGCTTACCGGCGAAATTCTTAATGTAATCAAGGACCTCGCCGCCCAAAAAATGACCATGATTGTCGTGACCCACGAGATGGCCTTTGCGCGCGACACCAGCGATGAAGTGATTTTTATGGACGGCGGAGTGGTGGTGGAGCGCGGCGACCCGGCGCAAGTAATTAATTCTCCCAAAGAAGAAAGAACAAAACTTTTCCTAAAAAGGTTTTCTGAAAAATAGGAGCGACCGCATGAAAAAAATTATTTTGTTGGCGGCCTTGGCTTTTGCCTTGAGCCTGACGTCTTGTTCTAACGGCGACTCAATCGACAATCAGCTTGCGCTTTACAACGCGACCCATCAAAGGACGGAAAACAAGTATCCGCTTTGTTTTAATGGCCAGAAACTTCTGGACTTGCCGCTTCATTTTGTGGACGGCGTGAACGACCTTCCGTACATCGAAGCCGGCGACATGATTGATTTTTACAAAGCGCTTTACGAGTTATATGACAAGCCGGTTCAAATGACGGTCGCCAAAAACGGCGCTGTCATGACTTGCGTAAGAAAAAACGAGGTTTACAAGGTTGACTCCGCCATGACCATTGACTTTGAAAATGACGTGATTCGCTTTGACGACTACAACCTGTTCACGATGAGCCCCAGCAAGTCTACGATTCTTGACGTGACAAGCTTTAAATTTTTTGACGAGCAAAACAGGCCGCGCCTTATAAAAAAGGTCGAGCCCAAATACCTTCCGCGCTTTGGCGGCCCGCTCGAAATCAATCTTTCAAACTACGGCATTGACCTTGTGATTCGCGACGGAAAATACTTAGTTCCGCTGCAAACTTTCTCCGACCTTTTTTTTGCTCCCGCTTTCTTGAACAGCCTTTACTTTAACGGAAAGACAGTAATTTGGGGTTCCGACTTGTCGGAAAAAGGAAACAAGGCCGACAGGGAGCTTTACTATCAAGGAAACAAGGGCGAGAGAAGCGCCGCCTTGACAAAGTTCGGCTACGGAGAGCTTTGCATGGTTCTTGACACCCTTTACGGCCTAAAGGAACAGCACAACATTCAAAGCTTTGACCAGCTTTTCCAAAGCCAGGGCGCCGTCCAGATGAGCGTCGCCGCTTCAATCGCGCCGCAATTCAACCTTAAGTCCTTTTTGACAGGCCCCAGCGTCTTTGACGCCGACAAGGCCATTTACCATTTGATCGGCGACTTTTTGGACGACAACCACTGCAAATGGTACAATTTTTCATATCTTACGGGAGAGCATCCCGAATACAAGCCCAACGGCGCCGCCCGCGAGCGCATAGACGGATACGAAAAAATTTACAAGGCCGCCCGCGAGGCCGCGTATCCGCCGGCCAGCTATCCAAAAGAAACTTATCCATACGGCGTTCCCGGTTACAAAGAGGAGGGCGACACGGCCTTTGTGACCTTTGACGTTTTTGAGATGGCTCCCGACTTTCAGGCCAACCTTGACAAGTACTACGAGGATGACCCCGACACTTTTCCTGACAACGACACAATCGGCCTCATAATGAAGGCCCACAAGAAAATTTCAGAAAACCCCTCCATTAAGAACGTCGTCATCGACCTTAGCGTAAACTTTGGCGGAACGGCCGACACGGCCGTGTTCGTTGCGGCCTGGTTTTTGGGCGAGACGACCGTTTCGTTTAAGGACACGGCCACAGGCGCCTTGTGTTCCACAAGCTACCGCTGCGACGCCAACCGCGACCATCAGTTTGACCAAAACGACACGCTTGGAAGCCGAAAGCTTTTTTGCCTTGTGTCGCCTTGCAGCTTTTCTTGCGGAAACCTTGTCCCCAACCTTTTCAAGGAATCCGAAAAAGTCACGCTTTTGGGAAGGGCTTCCGGCGGCGGCGCCTGCGTTGTCCAGCCGATTTCCTCGGCTTGGGGAACATGCTTTCGCATTTCAGGCCCGATGCGTCTTTGCCGCGTAAAAAACGGCTCTTATTACGACATCGACCAGGGGGCCCAGCCAGACCATCCGATAAGCGATCCCGCCGCCTATTACGACAGGACGGCCTTGGTTTCATACATCAACACTCTCAAGTAAGGCGGCGGCGTCAGCCCTTGACAAGCGGCGGCTCTTACTATATAATAGTTCTACTATACACTTTAAAGTTTTAGGAAGGATAATATGTCATATTTACCCCTTTTGCAAGCCGCTCCAAACGCGACTTCAACAACAGGCAGCTTTGGCTCGTTGATCGTAACAGTAGTTTTGATGATAGGCATCTTCTACTTTTTCTTGATTCGCCCTCAAAACAAAAAACAGAAGGAAATGGAAAAGATGCTCGCCGCGCTCAAAAAGGGCGACAAGGTTGTCACAATCGGCGGCATTCACGGAGTCGTTTCTTCCACAAAAGAAAAGACCATAATTCTCAAGGTTGACGACAACACAAAGTTGGAATTCAACCGTTCCGCCATCGCTTCCGTAGTGAACCCCGAAGCCGACAAAAAAGACGCGGCCAAGGCCGAAGCCAAAGACGAAAAAAAAGAAGCTAAAAAAGAAAACAAATAGATTGGAGCAATAAAATGGAAAAGTCGAGCAAAAGATGGCGTTTTGTCATTCTTCTTGTGGTATTGGGAATTTGTTTGGCGTTCTTGCGCCCCACAATCAATTGGTATTTTAGGACAAGCGAGGCCGACCAAAAGTTGGCGCTTTTGTCCCTTGAAAAAATCAAGGAGTATTCGGTCCAGCAGGCGGCCAAGGACGTCAAGGCGCTTGAAGCCGACGTGGCCGCCAACCCCGGCGCCGCCCTTGATGAAAATTACGCGTGGCTTTCAAAGAGCGTAAAAAAGAATTTTAAGGAATACAAAAAGGCCGTTCCGGAGCCGCTCACATTGGGCGCCGCGCTTTCTTCATTCAGCCTTGGCCGCGTTGCCAAGACCGACGACGAAAAAAAGAACGTGGCCGCTTCCATCCACCAAAGAATTTTGGAAGTTCGCCAAGAATACTACCGCGAAAAGGTTTTGGCCGACAAGCGCAACTACACAAACTCAGTTAAGCTTGGCCTTGACCTTTCAGGCGGAATGAACATCATCGTTCACGCCGACTTGGACGCGGCCGTCAAGAACAACGAGCAGTCAGTGGCCGCTTCCGGCGGCGAGGCCGCCT
>ONET01000087.1 GCA_900316905.1 uncultured Treponema sp. | reverse complement strand
GTTCGTCCAAGCGGGAAAGCAAGAGCAGCGTTTGGTTTTGGGAATTTTTGGGCTGTATCGCAAATTCTATGTCACCCGAAAAAAACACGGCGCCGACCGGGTTGGAATTTCGCTCGGCGCTCAAGGTTAATAGCGCGGCGATTTCCGTGGCGGCCTCCAAGCGGCTTTTGTTCTTGGCGCCTTCCTGCATTGAAAGCGAGCGGTCGATTATCAGGAATATTTGCAGCTCCCGCTCTTCGTCGAAGACCTTGACGTAGGGCTTGGAAAAGCGGGCGGTGACATTCCAGTCAATCGCGCGCACGTCGTCGCCGCGCAAGTATTCGCGCACGCCTGAAAATTCTATGCCTTGCCCGCGATACAAGGAGCGGAAGGCGCCGCTTTGCATGGCGGAGGCAAGAGAAACGGTTGTTATTCTAAGGACGGCCGCGCGCTTTAGCAGGGACTCGCGGTCTGAAATCAAGCTTTCCGCCATACTGCAAATTCCATTTTACGGAAGCGGAGTCAATTCCAAAATCTTTTCTATGATGTCGTCGGCGCTGACGTTTGACGCGGCCGCTTCGTATGACAAAACCAAGCGGTGGCGCAGGACGTTCTTTCCGACAGCCTTGATGTCGTCGGGAAGGACAAAGGAGCGACCGCTAAAGAGCGCCTGAACTTTGGCGCATTGCAGCAAGGCGATTCCCGCGCGCGGCGAGGCGCCGTATGTTATGTACTTTGAGATGTCGCTCTTGGCCGCCGCCAAAGAGTTTGACGGACGGGTCACGTTCACTATGGAAACAATGTACTCTACGATTTTTTCGTCGCAGACGATGCGCTCCAAGAGCGCCCTGCATTTTTTTAGCGCCTGGGCGCTGAACACTTTTTCAACAGGAACAAGCGGCGCGTTTCCGCCGGTTTGGACAATCTTTATTTCTTCGGAAGCCGTGGGGTAGGGGACCAAAATCTTCATTAAAAAGCGGTCAAGTTCCGCCTCTGGCAAATTGTATGTTCCTTCCTGCTCAATCGGGTTTTGCGTGGCCAGGACAAAGAAGGGGTCGGGAAGCTTGTAGGTTGTCTCGCCAATCGTGACTTGCTTTTCTGCCATCGATTCCAGCAAGGCGCTCTGAACCTTAGCCGGAGCGCGGTTTATTTCGTCGGCGAACACGACGTTGGTGAAGACCGGGCCCTTGTGGACGCTGAAGCGGCCGGTGTTCTGCTCGTAGATCAAAGTTCCGGTAAGGTCGGCCGGAAGCAAGTCCGGAGTGAACTGGATGCGCTTGAAGTCCAAGCCGGATATTTCGGCGAAAGTCCGCACGGCCAAAGTTTTGGCCAGTCCGGGAACGCCTTCTAGCAAGACGTGTCCGCCGGCCACCATCGCCATCAAGATTCCGTCAATGACTTGGTTTTGTCCGACCAAGCGCTTGGCCGCCTCGTCGCGGCAGTTTTGCGCGAGTTCCCTACATTCCTTCAAATCCTGTTCGCTGATTTCCATTTTTTCCATAATAACACTTCGCTCCAATTATTGCATTCGCCAGTTTAGCAGAAATGAATATTTATTCACTTTTTTTGCATACTTATTCTTGACATTCATGCCGCGTTTAGCGTATTATATCATATCATGTTGAATCCATTAGCGCAAGAATTAAACGGCATTTTGAAGAATTCTTCGGCCTCTTTTTTGTTTTCCGATTTTGGCGAGCGAATTTATTTTCCAAACGGAATTATTGCCCAAAGCGGCGAAGCCAAGAAATTTGGCTACACGGCCAACGGAACGATTGGAACCACAATCATCGACGGCCGCCCCGCGATGCTCGACGCGATTCACAGGCACGTTCCTGAGTTTTCAAGCGCCTCGCTTGTAGGCTACGCGCCTACAGCCGGAAATCCCGACTTGCGCGAAGCGTGGCGGCAGGACATGATAAGGAAAAATCCTTCGCTGGAATTCAAGGAATTTTCCCAACCGGTATTGGTTCCGGGACTTACGGCGGGCATTTCGTATGTGGCCGACTTGTTTTTTGACCAAACAAAGCCGCTTTTGGCGGCCGACCCCAGCTGGGACAACTACGCGCTTATTTGCGAGGCTCGCAGAAACGCGCCTTTCCATCAGTTCAGAATGTTCAATGACGGAAAATTTGACATAGACTCGCTTGAGGCCGCCCTAAGAAAAGAGTGCGAGGCCAACAAAAGCGCCCGCCTTTTGCTGAACTTTCCGCAAAACCCGTCAGGCTATTCTCCGACCCGCGCCGAGGCCAAAAAAATCGTTTCGATTTTAAAAGAGCTTGCCGAAGCCGGAAATAAAATTCTTTGCATAAGCGACGACGCGTATTTTGGCCTCAATTACGAGGACGACATAGAGCCGGAATCTTTGTTCGCGCAAACTTGCGACTTGCATCCCAACATTCTCGCCGTCAAAATCGACGGCCCCACAAAAGAGGATTTTGTCTGGGGCTTTAGGGCCGGTTTTGTGACCTTTGGCTGCAAGGGCTTCTCAAAGGAACAGTACCAAGCCTTGGTCACAAAGTTGATGGGAACAATCCGCTCGTCGGTAAGCTGCTCGTCAACGCCGCCGCAGTCTTTCTTGCTAAAGGCCATGACCGACGAAAGCGAGGAATTTGAGGAACAAAAGCTTGAATACCGCGCCGTCTTGGAAGAGCGCTACAAAAAAGTCCGCGCCTTCGTTGACAGCCATTCTTCAAAGGTCATCGAGCCGCTTCCGTTCAACTCAGGCTACTTCATGAGCTTTGCTGTCAAGGGAAAGGACGCGGAGGAACTGCGCCAAAAGCTTTTGCATGGATGCGGAATCGGAACTGTTTCCATCGACAGCAAGACTTTGCGCGTGGCTTTTAGCTCACTTGAGGCCGAGCAAATTGAAGAAGTTTATTCCAGCATCTACAAAATCGCCGATGAACTCTAAGCGCTCCGGCCCGCGTTTTTCCGCCGCCTGGCTTTTTTTGCCGGCGCTTTTCGCAAGCCTTTCGCTTGTTTCGTGCGCCAAAAAGCAAACGCGCCTTGTCCTAAGGACAAACAACGTTGAATTTGTTTCTTTCGCGGAACTATACAACGCCAGCCAAGACAAGGCGCGGCTTGTGGTTCATTTTCAGGAAGAGCCGGCGAAAAATTTGTCGGCCAAAAATTCAGAAAAGCCGGACATTTTGGCCGGCAGCTGCTTGTCCGCCGAGATGGAAAACAAATCCTTCGCGCGCTTGAATTCCATGCTAAAGGAAAACGGCCCGCTTGGCCAAAGTTCCTTTTATCCTGCCTTGTTGCAAAGCGGCCGGCTCGGCGACAACCAATATTTGATTCCTGTAAGCTTCAACTTGCCCGCGCTTGTCTTTTATTCCGAAAACTACGAAAGCCTGCAAGACGCGGCGATGCTTTCTTTTGACGACATAAAAAGCCTTTCGCAAAAATTCAATTCGCAAAGAAAAGACGGCGTTTGGAATTCGATGGGCTTTGGCCCCCTTTGGTCGGCCGACTTTTTGTACTTGATTTTCAAGGATGCGGGCGTCTTCTTCAACGTAGGCGCAAATTCAATTTCCTACACGGAAAACCTTTTCTTAAAGACTTCCGACTTTGTCCGCGATTGGATACAGCAAGTGAACGGCGGCGCCAAAAACGAGCAGGACTTTGCCTTTAAGTATTTGTACATGCCCTTTTACAGCCAAGTCCAAAGCGGCCGCTGCCTTTTTTCTTACGCCACAAGCCGCCAAATTTTGTCGCTTCCAAAAGACAGAGTCCATGACTTGGATTTTAGATGGATTTGCAACGACAACAAAATTCAAATCGAAGACGACTATGTTAGCGTCGGAATTTACGCCAAAAGCAAAAACAAGGCGGCCGCGAAAAAATTCATCGCCTGGCTTATGTCGGAATACACGCAAAAGCAAATTCTTGACAGAAAGGCGCAAATGAATTTGGCCACCAACGACTTTGGAATTGCCGGCGGCTTTTCCGCGCTTCAAAGCGTAACGGAGCGCCTTTTTCCGCTTTACTATCGATCGTTGCTTTCCAACACGCCGGTGGCCGACCGCCTTTGCGCTCCGCAAAAATTTCCGAGCGATTGGGCGCGCGTAAAGAGCGCCGCCGTGGAGCCCTTTATTTTGGACAGCGTTGGCGGTTCAAGCGGAAACTATCCCACGCTGTCGGAACGCTACGAGGCGCTTTTGGCGTCGGAAGGAAAGTGATTTTAACTTAAAGAAAAAATTGCGGCGGCGCGATTTTGGGGCTTGGAGGGCCTTTACGCTTTTACAGAAAAGAGCGCTCCGGCTTCGGGCATGGCTCCGTTCAGCATGAATTGCGCTTGGCTTGCCTGGACGGCTTGCGCGATTTGCTTTTGGTAGTTCTTGATGAGCGCGTCGGCCTGTTCCTGCGTGATCTTAACGCTTTTCTTTGGCGAATTTTGCGCGCCCTTTATTCTTGTCAAATTTTCTATCAGCGAATTAAGAATTTGAATCTTGGAAATTGAAACGCCGTTCTGGCCCTTGGGCGCCGCGATTCCTGAAATATGGTTGAACTGCGCGTAGATGACGGCCGACGGGTTTACCGGAACGAAAAGCTTTCCGCTTGCGCCGCTTGACGAGACGTGGTAGCTGTATGGATTCATGTTTGTGATGTTCGCAATCATTTTTTTTCGCTCCGATTTAATTGTCGGAATTTGGCGAAAAAAGTTTATAGCGCGGCGCGATATTGTCTGTGGATAAAAAAAGGCTCGAACTTGTCGAGCCTTATATGTTCTTCTATTACGACGCTGAATTTTCAGCGGAAGAACGGTATTGGTTTCTGCATGACCGCAGATGGTTTTTGTCTACTGATTTATAGCCCCAGCAAGGCTAGCTCTCTTTGTCGGATATTGCATTACGCCTCCTGTCGCGCGAGCGGTGTAAGTCCTCATCTCTTTCCTGCCCACGATTTAATGATAGCATACTTTCCCAATAATGCAAGTTTTTTTTGCAAATTTTTTGTGTTTTTTTAGCGCTTTTTTCGCTTTGTTGAAAAAATCATAAAACCTTGTCTTGTCTGGCGAGCGGGCTAGAATTCCACGCTGCAGGCGATTGGCAGATGGTCCGACCAACCCTTCAACGAATAAATCTTAAAGGGCTTTGGACGGCCGTCGTCGTATGACCATTCGCCGGTTTGCGGGGAAAAGTCGTGGATGGCCAAATTTCCGCAAGAAAAAAAATGGTCTATGCGCTCCCATTTGTCGCGGAAGTTGTAGCTGCCCAAGCCGCCTTGGTAGGTAAGCCAAGGCGAGTGGACAAAAACGCTTTGGCGCGAAATCGGTTCCCTTAGTTCTACGTTGGCGGAATAGGGGCGGCCTTGGTCGGAGGCTTTAGCGAATTCCTCGATGTCTTGGTTAAAGTCGCCCGCGCAAAGTATGGCCGTCTTGGGATCCGCCTCTTGCGCTTCCATGATTTTTTTTGCCAATAGGCTTTCCTGCCACCTGCGCCAAAGCGATGAGTCCGCGCCGCCGCCCTTTGACTTCCAGTGGTTTACAAAAATTTTCAAGCGTTTGGGCGCAAGCAAGTCAACTTCTATCAACGGCCTCATTGACGGAACTTTTTCGCGCTCGGATTGTATGTCCAGCGAATGAATTTTTAGGCCCGTCAATTCGCGGCGGGAAAGGACCGCGCAGCCGATCGAAGAATTTTCTTTTTTTGCAAAGCAGGCGTATCGGTAAACTTTCGCCGGGTTCCAAGAGTTTCCGGCCAGCGCGTTTGAAATGTCAAAGACCACGCCCTGGTTTTCTATTTCTTCCAAAATCACAAGGTCGCCGTCAAGTTCGTTTATCGCCTTGCAAAGCTTTTGCAGGCGCTCCTTGTACGCGTCTTGGTCCCATTTTTTTGACTTCAGGAAGTTGGAATATTCGATTCCGTCTTTGTTCGCGTCAAAAAAAGTTTGCGCGTTCCAATTGACGATTTTTAGCGAAACCTTGTCTCCGCTAAAATTTTTGCAAGAAAAAAGCGCCGCGCAGGCAGCCAAAAAAAGAGCCTTTGCCGCCGCTCCAAGCGGAATAAATTTTTTCATTTTTCACCTCGGCTATAAGATAGATTTTTTTTTAAAGAAATGTTCCAACTTTTTAAAAAAATGCAAAAAAATTGCAGAAAAAAAATTGCGGAAAAAAGGGCTTGGCGTCGTAAAGGCCTGCGCGGGGCCTTGCGCGTCTTGCGCGCGCTGAGCGGCATTGACCCCCGCCGCCCTTTGCGGTAAACTGTCTTCCATGAAAGAACTTGAACTTAAATACGGATGCAATCCAAACCAAAAGCCCGCGCGGGTTTTTGTGGAATCAGGCGACTTGCCTATAACTGTCGTGAACGGCCGCCCAGGCTACATCAATTTGCTTGACGCGCTTAACGGCTGGCAGCTTGTAAAGGAACTAAAGGAAGCCACGGGCCTTCCGGCGGCGGCCTCCTTCAAGCACGTTTCGCCTGCCGGCGCCGCGGTTGGCGTTCCCCTTAGCGACACGCTAAAAAAGATTTACTTTACAGACGACGTTGAGCTCACTCCGCTCGCCTCGGCTTACGCGCGCGCCCGCGGCGCCGACAGAATGTCAAGCTTTGGCGACTTTATTTCGCTCAGCGACAAGTGCGACAAGGCCACCGCGCTTTTGGTCAAAAAAGAAGTTTCCGACGGAATCATCGCCCCCGGCTATGACGACGACGCTTTGGAAATCCTTAAGGCCAAGAAAGCGGGCGGCTACTGCGTCATTCAAATCGACCCCAACTACGTTCCGCCCGAGCTTGAGCGTAAGCAAGTTTTTGGCGTTACCTTTGAGCAGGGCCACAACTTCATCAAGCTTGACGAAGCCTGCTTGCAGAACGTCGTCACAAAGAAAAAGGATTTTAGCGCGGAAGAAAAGCGCGACTTGATAATTTCTTTGATTGTCCTAAAGTACACGCAGTCCAACAGCGTTTGCTACGTAAAGGACGGACAGGCGATTGGAATCGGAGCGGGCCAGCAAAGCCGCGTCCACTGCACAAGATTGGCCGGAGACAAGGCCGACAAGTGGTGGCTCCGACAAAGCCCAAAAGTTTTGGGCCTCAACTTTGTTCCCGGCATCAAAAGGGCCGACCGCGACAACGCGATTGACGTTTACACTGGCAACGAATACATGGACGTTCTTGCCGACGGAAAGTGGGAAAAGATTTTTGCCCAAAAGCCTTCGGTGTTCACCGACGCGGAAAAGGCGGAATGGATTTCAAAAAACAAGGATGTCGCCGTTGGAAGCGACGCCTTCTTCCCCTTTAGCGACAATGTCGAGCGCGCCTACAAGAGCGGCGTAAGCGTGATCGCCCAGCCCGGCGGCTCGGTTCGCGACGACGCGGTCATCGAATCCTGCGACCAGCACGGAATCGCGATGGCCTTTACCGGCATTCGCTTGTTCCATCACTAAAAAAAAGCCGCGCGTTTGCGCGGCTTTTTTATTTTCTATTCTTCCTTTTCTTTTGAGCCAAAAAAGTTGTTTATGGCGTTTGTCAATGACTTCGCGCCTTTTTGAATTGAGTCCGAGATTGAATTGGCGGCGCTTGTGACCGAATCGTCAACCTTTGTTTTTGCCGTGTCCTTTACGTTTTCGGCGGCCGTTGCGGCCGATTCCTTTACGTTGTTCACCGCTTGCGTTCCTGTTTCCTTTAGCGCGCCGCCAACTTGATTGGCCGCGTCGTTTAGAGCCTTGCCAAGCTTGTTGCTTTCAGCCCGCGCGTCTTCTTTTGCCGTCGCGGCCTTTTGCGCCGCAAGTATTTTTTCGTAGGCCGCGTCGTAGCGCTTTGTGAGGCGCCAGTCGCTGAAGCGCTGGGTTGTCGTAAGCGTGACCGTTTTCCTAAGCTCGTCCACGCTCTTTTTCTGCGCGGCAAAAGTCGCGGCCTTTGAGCCGTCGTTTTTTTTGGCGCTGCTTTCAACGCTTGTCACCAGCTCAGTGAATTTTGAAAGATACTTGTCGGCCGCCGCGTCGGCAAAGGCCAGCGCTCCGATTGTCAGCGCGGTCAAGACGGCCGCAAGCAATTTTAGTTTTTTCATCGTTTCTCTCCTATGTCAAAAATCGCGCTTTATATCGCTTTTTCCGCTTCGCCGCTTTCTTGGCCGGAAGCGCTGTCTCCGTCCTGAGGTTCAGCCTCGGCTTTTTGCTCGGGTTTCAGCGAGTCAATTTTTACGTCCCAGTCGCTTCTTAAATTTCTTCGGGCCAAGTAAATTTCTCCCTTTTCGTTTACCTGGA
>ONET01000127.1 GCA_900316905.1 uncultured Treponema sp. | reverse complement strand
GTCTATGTCTCCTTCGAGTTTTCCCGCGCAAACACAGCCGCAATCCAACCGTCGTCCAGTTTTCACATGATGCATGTGGTGAACGTAACGGATTATCTGTAAGCCGCACATCTGGCAGATGCCTGACGGCGATTCCAAATCGGTTACGCCAGCGCAAACCCATCCAGTCTTAGGAAAATTTGAGTCGTTCCAATAGTTCGGAGAGTTGGCAAGTTTTTCGCGGAGTTTATCGGGAATTTCAGGTGGCGGCGGATCGCGCTTCTGGCTAAAATAATCAGCGTTGATGGCGCGCGGTTCTTTCAATCCGTCAAATTGCACAGAATAAACCTTGCGCTTGTTGTCAAAACTGACCACTCGGCCTTGTCAAAACTGACCACTCGGCCTTTTCCAAAAATGTGATGTTCAACCGTCTGGATTTCATCGTCTTTTGGAGCTGGCAGTTCTTCTATCATCTCGCGGTTCAAGCGGTGGATATACGCCCAACTTTCGCGCTCAAGTTCGTCGCTGATTTTTCCAATCCGCCGGTAGTTTTCCTCGCCGATTTCATGCAAAAACCTTGACGGAAGTTTTTTTATTCCCTGTTGGCTTTGCCCCTCGCTATCCATAAGATACAAAATTTCTTGGGCGCGAGTAATCGCCACATAGCAAAGGCGGCGCTCTTCTTCCAGACCAAGCTTCTTCCGTTCTTCTATGGTTTTGGAGCTTGGAAATATTCCTTCCGAAAAGCCGAGAATAAACACAACAGGAAACTCCAAGCCCTTTGACGCGTGAATTGTCATAAGTTTTACGGATTCGCAAGGCTTTTCCGCGTCTTCTGCGCTCATTATCGCAATTTGCTGCAAAAAGGTTTCGAGGCTAACGTCCTCGCCAAAACCATTTTCAAATTCATTCGCTATTCTTTTAAATTCCGAAAGGTTGTCAAGCCGCTCTTCGTCGCCCAATTCGCGGATGTATTGCTCATAGCCCGACTCAACGCATACGCGATTAACAAGCTCGCTGATTTTAACGCGGTCTTTAAGATTCTTCATGTTTTCAATCAAGGAGACAAAAGCGCCGCCGCCGCTTTCGTTAAAAGCCGGATCTCCAAGATGAGTTTTAAGAACTTCATAAAGGCTTTTTTCATGCAAATTTTCTTGATCAAACAAACCCATGTCGTTGTTTTTGCGAATCGTTTCAAGCGCGGCAACCCGCGCTCGGCCAAACTGTCGGCGCGGAGTGTTTATTATCCGCTTAAAAGAAAGGTCGTCATTAAAGGCAATCATTCGAAGATAAGCGATTGCGTCTTGAATTTCCATCCGTTGATAGAACTTCACCCCGCCGAAAATCTCGTACGGAATGTTTTCTTCCACCAGCTTTCGTTCGATTACGCGGCTCAAAAAGCTGGAGCGGTAAAGAATTGCAAAATCGGAATAAGATTTTTTATCGCGCCTTTGGATTCGCTTAATATCTTTTACGACGCAAGCAACTTCGTCTTCCTCGCTTTTGGAATGAACATGCGTAACCGCAACGCCGGATTCGCAATTTGTAAAGAGGTCTTTTTTAAGCCGTAGATTATTCTTTTCTATCAAGACATTCGCGCATTTGAGAATTTGCGGCGTGGAGCGATAATTCTGATTCAAGATGATTGTCTTTGTTCCCGGATGCGTTTTGTCAAAATCGACAAGCAGCTTGACATCCGAACCGCGCCATTCGTAAATGTTTTGGTCTGGATCGCCAACTATCATAAGATTTTGGTAACGCGCGCTCAGAATGTCGATAAGTTTCATTTCCACAACGGAACTGTCTTGAAACTCATCCACCATTATGTAATTCAACCGTTCCTGCCATTTGCCGCGAACTTCTTCATCATTCAACAAAAGATAAAGCGCGCAGCTCATAAGGTCTGTAAAGTCCAAAGAGTAAATCGCCTTTTGGCGCTGCAAGTATTCTTCGATAATTTGGTCGGTTTGGTCTTGTATTTCAGGCAGAATCTGAACTTTGTCCGCCGAGCTCATTTTTGGTACATAAGACAAGTCCTGCTTTTTGAACGCGATTTTTTTGAGGATGCTCTGGAAGTTTGCATAGTCAAGCTTGAGTTCGTGTTTTGCAAAGACTTCTTCAAGGATAGTCTTTTGCTGATAGGTGTCGATTATTTGGAAGCCTTTCGTAAGGAACAGTTTTTCGGGGTTTTCGCGGATAAGGCGGGCGCAAAAGCCGTGATAAGTGCAGATGAGGGAAGTTGAATATTCCGGACCGATAAGATTTGTAATTCTCTTTTTCATT
>ONET01000083.1:16379-36638 GCA_900316905.1 uncultured Treponema sp. | reverse complement strand
GAAAATTGAAACTTGCTATTTACGGCGGCAGCTTCAATCCAATTCACAACGGCCACTTGATGGTGGCCGACTCGGCGTTGGATTTGGGCTATGACAAAATTTTGTTTGTGCCTACATTCATACCTCCGCACAAGCAATTGATGGGGAGCGTTTCTCCTTCGAGCCGCCTTGCCATGATAGAGGCGGCCATTGCCGGAAACCCAAAGTTTGAGATTGAGCCTTGCGAAATCCAGCGCGGCGGAATTTCCTATACGATAGACACGGTGAGGTTCCTTAAGGAAAAGTACCGAGGCTCCGTGAGCGGAAAGATCGGCTTGATTTTGGGGCAGGAAATCGCCGCCGAATTTGGCAAGTGGAAGAATCCGGACGATGTGGCCGCGTTTTGCGACATAATCATAGCCACAAGGCAGAATTTTGACGACCGAAGGCGCAGCTCCATTTTTGCGGCCAACAAGCCTCGCGGCGATTATTTGGGCGGCGTGGACGCGACGGGCCAGTTTTTGGGAATTGACAAAAAGACTTTCAAGTGGGATTTCGTCGAGTTAAAGAACATCATCTTGCCGTTCTCCTCGACCGACATCCGAAACAGAATAGACCAAGGAAAGAGCTGGCGTTACTTGGTGCCGCCGGCCGTTTACGATTACATAGTTTCAAACAAGCTTTATGGATGCAAAGAATAGGCTTGAAATGGCCGAGCTGACCGAGCGCGTGCGAAAGCTCGTGATGGAATCTGTGGGCGAGGAGCGCTACAAGCACAGCGTGCGCGTGGCCCAAACTTGCGCCCGCCTTTGCGAGCGCTTTGGCCTTAACGAGCAAGTTGGTTTTTTTGTCGGAATCGCGCACGACATGTGCAAGGACATGGGCGAGGCGGAACTTTTGGAAACCGCTTCGCGCGACGGAAATCCTATCCTAAAGATAGAAAAATCTCGTCCGGCGCTCTTGCATGGGCGCGCGGCGGCTGTCTTGCTAAAGGAAGATTGGGGCGTTGACGACCCTGAAATTTTGGAGGCCGTGGCCAACCACACTTTTGGCAAGGCTGGCATGTGCGACTTGGCCAAGCTTTTGTATGTGGCCGACAAAATCGAGCCCGGCCGCGAAAACGTGACGCCGGAATACACCGCGCGCCTTATGGCCATGACCATAAACGGCATGACCGCCGCGGTTGTGTCCGAAAGCATGGACTACCTAAAGGGCAAGGGAAAGAAAATCGCCGCCGAAACAATGGACTTTTATAAAAGCCTTGTGTGACGGCTTTAAGGAATTTTTATGCGTTTGAAGAGACAGCAAAAAGGAATTGTTTTTCTCATTTTGATAGCGGCGATTTTGCTGGCTTTGGCGCTTTCTTTTTACGTGTATTTGCGCGCCGATTCCGTCAGAGGAAAGCTCAAGACAGACCCGATCATAAAAAGCTTGATTTTGCTGGAAGACGGCGGCAAGGTTATTTTGAGCGACGTCTTTTTGGCGTACGCCGAATCTGGCAAGGGCGCCTTGGTCACAGTTCCTGAAAACACCGGCGGAATATACAGCTCGCTTGGCCGCGTGGACAGAATAGACGCCGTTTTTGAGGAAAAGGGCGTGGCCGCCTACAAGTCCGAGGTAGAAAAGCTTATCGACATGGACTTGGCCTATACGATAGAAATTCAGCTTGAAGACTTTGAGCGCCTCGCCGACTTGTTGGGCGGCCTTGGCATTTTCATTCCGCAGCCTGTGGACGAGCGAGGCCCCAACGGAGAGATTTGGCTTTTGCCTAGCGGCGCCGTTAATCTTTTTGGCGACAAGGTGCGCACTTACATGACCTACGCTCCCGAAACTGACGATGAAAGCGCCGGAAGGGAGAGGCGGCAGAGCATGATGGTCGCGCTTTTGGCCGCCTTGAGGAAAAACAGCTCCTTGATTTTTAGGCGCGAAAATTTCAAGATTTTTTCGGACTGCTTTAAGAGCAACCTTAACAAAAAGGATTTTGGCGAGCTTTTGGAAATCATCACCAAAATCGATTACGAGCGCGTCACGCAGCTGGAAGTCACCGGCCTCAACCAAAGCGTTGACGGAAAAGTTTTGCTTTATCCCTTTAGGAACGGAGACTTTATAAAGGAAGTCGTTCGCAGGGCGGTGTCTTCCATCATCACGGCCTCGGGCTCTTCCAACGACCGCGCCTATGTAATCGAAATTCAAAACGGCACAAAAGTGCAGGGCCTTGCCCGCAACACGCAGATTCTTTTGCAAGGCGCGGGCTTTGAGGTGCTGAACATATCAAACGCTCCGTCCAACGAATACGAGCAGACGGAAATAGTTGACTTGATTGGAAACATGGACGCGGCCAAGTCTTTGGGTGATTTTATCAGATGCTCAAAAATCACCACGGCAAAGGTCGCCGCTGAAGGAGAGAACGTCGAAACGCCAAACTTCGACTTTATCTTGATATTGGGCCGCGATTTTGACGGACGTTATGTTCACGGCCAAAGCGACGGCCAAAAAACGGCAGAATGAAAGGAGATTCAATTTATGGAAAATAAGACAACGCAGGAAAAGGCGCTGGAGTTGGCGCGCTTGATTCAAGACGGAAAGGGCGAGGATCTTGCCGTCATTGACATTTCGGAATTGAACAGCTGGACCGATTATTTTGTAATCGCCACTGTCTCAAGCTCAGTTCAGTCCCAGGGAATTCAAAAGCAAATTAAGGACGCTTTGAAGGGCTTGGACCTTGAGGTTCACAAAACCAACAACAAGCAAAAGGAAAGCGAGGATTGGAATTTGATTGACTTGGGGAACATTGTCGTCCACTTGATGTCAAAGGAAGCTCGCGAGTTCTACGATTTGGAAAAGCTTTGGCACGCCGGAAAGCGGCTAGAATTTTAAGGATTCGGATTCGCCGTCGGCGAATTCGCTGTCGGTCCAATCGTCGTCAAGAATTTCATCTTCGTAGGCTGAGAAGCTTGGAACGCTTTCGTCCGCTTCAAAGTCGCAAGCGTCGTCTGTGGCCAAGTCTTCGCTCACCTCGTCGGTGTACAAAAATTCAAGGGCTTCATTTTCAAATGAATCGGGATCAATGGACATACAAACCTCGATGGATTGAATGTATAACTTTGTGTTATTTTAGTCAAGCGCTTTCGCTTGAATTCTTTGCAATATTTCGCAAAAAGCGGCGCTCCGCCGATTTTTTTTGCAAAAACGCGGGGGCTTGCTATTGACAAAATTTTTGCAATTTGTATAATGTTTAAAACTATGTTGGGTGAAATTCATGTCCATGCGCCTGCCAAGATAAACTTGGGCTTGCGCGTTCTCCCAAAAAGAGAGGACGGTTTTCACGGCATAGAAAGCGTTTTCGTGGCGCTGGCCTTGGGCGACGATTTGTTGGTCAGGCCTCTTGCGGAAAAAGATGTTTGCCGTTTTTTTTGCGACAATGACGAAGTTCCGCAGGAAAATACAATAACCCGCGCGTATCAAGCTGCAAGAAATGTCTTGAACGCGCCTTTGCCAGGGGTCCGCGTTGAATTGAAAAAGCGCGTTCCTATGGGCGGCGGCTTAGGGGGAGGCTCTTCCGACGCGGCCGCGCTTATTGTGGCGTTGCGAAAATTAGGCGTTGCTTTTCCTGTTGGCGCGGATAATAAGATTGCCGTGCTTGTGGGCAGCGATGTGTTTTTCTTCCTAAGCTTGGACGGAAGGCCGGAAGGCGCCGCCGTTGTTTCAGGAAGAGGGGAATTGGTTAGGCCAATTAGCCCCAGAAGTGATTTGCATTACGTTCTGGTTTTTCCCGGCGTTCATTCTTCAACAGCGGAAGCGTATTCCGCCATTGACAGCGTGGAAAGGTCTAAGAATGGATGGTTGCCGCTGGACGAGCTTGAGAATGTTTACAATAGTCCTGTCAAGGATTGGACTTTTGCAAACGATTTCACGCCTGTCATCGCGGCCAGATATTCAAAGGTCCAACAGGCGTTGCAAGACGTGAAATCTTGCGGCGCTTTGTTCTGCGATATGTCAGGCTCCGGATCGACGGTTTTTGGCGTCTTTGAATCTGCCTCGCAGGCTCAAGAAGCGGAGGCTCGTCTTTCCGGCAAGTGGAACGCGCTTTATTGCAAAAAGTGAGGAGAAGGGATTATGCAGATTACGGAACTGCGCATCCGAAAGGTGACGGGCGAGGGAAAACTTCGCGCTTATGTGACGATTACATTTGACAACTGCTTTGTTGTTCACAATGTAAAGATTATCGAAGGCAAGGACGGACTTTTTATCGCTATGCCTAGCAAAAAGACCGCCACCGGAGAATACAAGGATGTCGCCCATCCGATAAGCCCGGACTTTAGAGCCGAGCTTCAAAAGAGGATTTTGGACGACTACAACAGCGGAAAGGTCATCGAAGCGTCCGCTTCGGACGGCGAAAGTTCCGCTGAATGAATTAGTTAAAAGCCTGCGGGCGGATTTCTTCCCGCGGTTTTTATATACTTTGGGACGTCGGCAAGCGGTAAGCCAACGGTTTTTGGTGCCGTCATTCCACAGGTTCGAATCCTGTCGTCCCAGATTTTTTATAAAGGTTTATAGGGGTTATAAAAATGGATTTGGTCATCAACGCTAAGACAAGAACCACAACTGGACGCGCCGCCGCGAGACGCATGCGCGCCGAAGGACGCATTCCCGCCGTTTTGTACAACCATGAAGGCAAAGCGACGATGCTCGACATTGACGAGGTTGAATTCAACAAAATTTGGCGCAGTGTCACTCCTTCAACATTGATTAACGTCACTGTGGACGGAACAGCCCACGACGTTTTCATTAAGGACACAGAATACAACATTCGCAACGACAAGGTTTTGCACGCGGATTTCTTTGAGCCCGCCGCTGACCAGCAGATTACGATGAGAATGCCAGTTCACTTGGTTGGAACTCCGGCCGGCGTGCTTAAGGGCGGTTTCTTGCTCAAGCAGGCTCCTGATGTTCAGGTCAAGGCTGTCGCCAAGAAGATGCCGGCTCGCATCGACGCCGATATTTCTGGCGTGAACATTGGCGAAAAATTCCTTGTTAAGAATCTCAACTTGGGAGACGGCGTAACAGTTCTTACCAACGCTGAATTGTCGTTGGCCAGCGTTAAGCCGGCGAGATAATTTTTCCCATCAACCGTCAGGCAGGCCTCCGTCCAACGCGGAGGCTTTTTTTTTGATATGCAAAAACTTTGCGCTTTTGAAGAAAAGCTTGCCATTTCTCTGAAAAAACTTTTAGGCGCGCGTTTTCCAAAAATTTTAGGCGCGGCTGTTAGCGGCGGCGCCGACTCCACAAGCCTTTTGCTTTCGCTTGCGTCTTTGGGCTCGTATTGCAAGAGCGGAGCCGAAGGCCGCGAATCTGTCTTCGGCGGCGAGCCCTTTCCTAAGATTGTTTGCGTCACCGTGGACCATTCTATCAGGCCGGAGGAGGAAAGTTCCGGCGACGCGGCCTATGTCAAAGACCTTTGCGAGCGCCTTGGCGTTGAATGTTTTGTGAAAAAAATCGAGCGGGGAGCAGTGGAACGCCTTTGCGGGGAAAGAAAAAAAGGCGTTGAGGACGCGGCGCGAGCCTTGCGCTACCAAGCCTTTGAAACTTTTGCAAAAGAAAGCGGCGCCGAATTTATTTGTCTTGCCCACAATCAAAACGACGCTCTGGAAACGCTTTTGATGCGCTTTTTGCAAGGTTCAGGCTCTGAGGCCTTGGGCGGAATTTGCGAGCGCAGGGGAATTTTTTTGCGGCCTTTGTTGGAAACGAGCCGCGCCGAGATTGAAGAATATTTGCGCCTAAAAGGCGTTTCTTGGCGGACGGATTCCACAAACGGCGACAACAAGTATCTTAGGAACCGCATCCGAAATTCGCTCGTTCCCTTCTTGGACGAAAATTTTGTCGGCTGGAAAAAGGCGCTTTTGGCCGGCGCGGAAAAGGCCGCCGGCGACGACTTGGCCTTGGATGCTTTTTTGAATGAAAAATTGGAGAGCTTCAACGGAAAGGACGGCCAAGATTTTTTTGAGCTTTCAAAGAAGGCGGACGGATGTTTTGAGTATTCCGCAAAATTTTTTTCTTCCTTGCCGGCGGCCTTGAGGCGCAGGCTCTTGTATCGAACCTTTGAGGCGATGGGCGTTCAAGACAGGGTTCCTTATTCCTTTGTAAAGCAAATTACCCTTTGGCCTGAGAGCGCCTTTAAAAACGCGAGCGCGGCGGGCCTTTTTGCCTGCGTAAAAAAAGACAAAGTTTTTATAAAAAAATCGCAAAAAGAGGCGACTGAATCAGGTTTTTTTGATATAATAATGGAAGATGAGCCTGTCCGAGGCCTGAGCGTTTTAAGAAGCGCGGCGGTCGGCGACAAGGTGAGGAATGGCATTTGAACATGAAGACTTTTACCAATAGATTTCTTTTTGCGTTTTTCGCGCTTTGGCTTTTGGCCGCTTATAGCGTCTTTTCCCAAAACGATTCGGATTTTTCAGCCAGGAAGGCCAACCGGCAAACCGCGCTCCGCTATTTGAAGCTTGCCAAGGATTACGCCATGCAAGACGATTGGCAAAAAGCGCTGGCCGCTTCGACGGCCGGAAACAATTACGACGCGAGCGTGGCCGACTTGTGGTACTTGATGGCCTTGAGCCAATATAAGAGCGGCGCCACGCGCAAAAAAGTTTTGCCGATTTTGCGCAATTCATTGGGCGGAGCGGAGTGGGTTGACTACAACAAGAGCAGCGCGAGAATTTTTTACGCCGACTTGTTGTGTTCCACCGGCAAGGCGCAAATGGCGCTTGACGTCCTTGACGAAAGGCCCATGCTTTTTTCAGCCGACGCGGAGTATGTGAGGATAAAGTCTTACTACACGTTGGGAACTTCCGAAGCGGCGCAAAAAGCGCGCGAACGCCTTGACATGAGCCGCCGCGTCTATCCGGCCGACGAGCGCTTTCCAAATTTGTTTTTCGCGTATGAATATAGAATCATGCATCAAAAAAATTACGCGACTGGAACTTTTGACTATATGCCGCCTGATTCCGTGGCGCGAAAAACAGCCGATTATTTCATTACGCGCGTTCCCGAGTACAACAAGCAAAATCCCGAGCTTGAAGTTTACGCCGCGATTTTCGCCCAGGACGAAAGCCGCTCGCGGCTTTTAAAGGCTTTTGACGCGCGCGGTTTTAAGAGCCCCTTGTTTCCGGCGGCCGCGCTTGAGGAAGGCGTTTTGGACGAAGAGTCCGCGCTTGATTACTTTTTGGACTTCATGGAAAAGGGCGTGGATTTGTTTGAGGCGGAACATTTTGCCTGCGCGTTAAAAAGCGAAGATGTGAAGAAGAAATTTTTCGCCTACTTGAATTCCTATTCAGGAACTTTGTACGCCGACACGAACAACACGCTTGAAAACAATCTTACGGTCGTTTACAATCGCGGCCGCCCGGCGAAAATTCTTTACGACGCTGACAACGACGGCGGCTTGGATTGGTTCGCCGAATTGGATTTTGGCGTTCCAAAATTCGCGAGCTTTGAGGACAAAAAAATCGACGTTTATTACGGAACCTATCCAAGCCCCGTGCGCATTGTTTTTAAGGAAGTTCCGGGCGAGGAAGGAATAACGATTTTCAATTTGGCTGACGAAACCGTTGACGCGGAAATTTTTTCGGTGAAGGCCGACGAGTTTTTGGCGGCGGCCGGCTACAAGGAAGCCTTTTACATTGTTGACCAAAACAGCCTTTGGAGCGGAACGAAGCTCTTTGACGTTGACCGCTTGATTCTTTCGATAAGCAGCATGGAAAAGCCGTCCAAGGAGCGCGACGGAGCGTTGGTTCGCTTTTCGATGCTGGACGGCGTTCCTTACGCGGCGGATTATTTGGTTGACGAAAAGCTTTACGCCAGGGCGCAGTTCACCAAGCCATTGACTAGGAACGTTGACCGCGACGGCGACGGCATTTTTGAGACCACCGAAGTTTACGCCGACAACGACGGTTCTGTCGTTGTGAGCCAGGAAGATTCCGACGCGGCCAGCCAAAACATTTGGGGCAGCCCCGCGCCGCGCCCAAGAATTTATTTGCAAATGATTCAGATTGACCGCAACAACGACACTTTGCCCGATTTTATTGAAGAGTATTGGACTTTGGGCGGCCGCAGGTCAACATGGGATTCAGACTATGACGGCGAATGGAACCAGCGTTACACTGTCTTTCCGCGCGAGGAAGGGCAGCCGCTTGAGGAGTTGACGGAGTTTTATCTTTACAGCGGCGGAAAGAAAGTTCCTGTTTCGATTAGGCTTGTTGAAGGCGAGCCTTCCGAGATAAAAGTTGACGATTCCGACGTTCCTGTTTCAAAGGGCAAGAAAAAAGGCTTTTATTGGCTTTATGAGGCGGGAACGGAGAGCCAGGAATTGAATTTGCTTGGCCAAGTTTCAGGACTTGAACAAGGCGTTCTTGTTCAGGTTGACGACGGAGACTGCTTTTTGCAGGCGGTTTCAATTGGACAAAATCTTTTTGCCCGCGTTGTTAAAAAAAGCGACGACGTGAAAAAGGCGGAAGATGAAAACGCGCGTGAAAAAGAGCGCGTGTCAGAGGGCGCAAGCAATGAAAAAAAATAGAAGGCTTTTAGCCGCCCTTTTGTCGCTGCCGATATTTTTTTCTTGCGCCTCGAACAGTTTTCCTAAGGCGCCGCAAGTTCAGCTTGACTACACGCACTTCTGTTTTGGGCGACGAGGCCTTGCGCGATGAGATGGCGGCCTTTGTCCGCGACTCGTTGGCGGCCCGCGTGGAACAAGGCGACCATGTTGAGGCGTGGACAATATACAATTCCTTGGAAACGGCCGGCTATGGCGCCTTGGCAAGGGAAGTCATTTCGGCGGAAAAGATGCGGGCCTTTTATTATGAAGGCGTTCCGGGCGTTTTTGGACAAGCGCGGCCCAAGTTGGAAAAAATTTCAGACTACATACAAGGAACTGTCACCGTTTGGGTTGACCTTGGCGTGAAGATTCAAAATGGAATGGGCTACGCGGCGCGCGTGATTGGCTCGGGATTTTTCATTGATCCGCGCGGCTACATCGTGACCAACCATCATGTGATTGAGGAAGTCGTTCACCCAAAGAACCAAGGCTACGGAAAAGTTTTCATAAAGATGGCCGAAGATTCCGACCAAAGAATTCCGGCAAAAATCATTGGCTATGACAGCGTTCACGACCTCGCGCTTTTAAAGACAGAAGCCAAGGTTCCTTATGTCTTTAACTTGGGCTCGCAGTCGCAGCTTAATGTCGGAAGCGTGATTTACGCCATCGGCTCGCCCCTTGGCTTGGAACGCACGCTTACAAGCGGCGTCGTTTCTTCAGCCGACAGAAAGCTTTTTACCACAGGAAGCGTCGTGCAAATTGACGCGGCCGTAAACTCAGGAAACTCAGGCGGTCCTTGCATCGACAAGGACGGCGTAGTGCAGGGCGTGGTTTTTGCGGGAATCGCGTCCTACCAAGGATTGAATTTTGCAATTCCGATTGAGTATTTAAAGCAAGACCTTCCGATTTTGTATCGCGGCGGGCAACGGAAATTCCCTTGGATTGGAGCATACGGAAAAACCGCCCGCGCCGGCCGCTCAAACTATGGGCTTGAAGTTCTTTATATAAAGCCCGGAAGCGCGATGGACAGGGCCGGCATGAAGGCTGGCGATGTCGTGACTTCCCTTGACGGAAAAAAAGTTTCCTCGCTGGAAGACGCACAGAACATTTTGCGCGACCATGTTCCTGGCTCCATCATCGCTTGCTCGTATTTGTCCGGCGGTTCCTACGAGGCAAAAAAAGATTGCCTTTTGTTTTTGACTGAACGGCCCAAGAATCCCGGCTACGAAGTTTACCAGGGCGACACGATACAACATTCTTTCGTCGCGATTTTTGGAATGGAGTTGACGCCTTCTTCCACCGAAAGCAGCCGCGTTTATACGGTGAAGAACGTGATTCCTGGAAGCGCCGCCGACGAGAACGGCTTTTCGGAAAACGATCCCGTCACGGTTGGACGCGTTCAGTTTGACGACGAAAAAAGCGCGATAATGGTCGCCTTTACCGCCAAGAACAGGCGGAACGGTTATCTTGACATAAGCATTGGAATGCAAGCGATGCTTGACAGTCCGTATTATTTTTAAAACAGGAATTGAATTATGGTAGAAATGAAATGCAAGCGCAATTTTTGCATTGTGGCGCACATCGACCACGGAAAGTCAACCTTGGCCGACCGCTTGATTCAAAAAGCGAAAATCATCGACGACCGCCAAATGATGAACCAGATTTTGGACAACATGGACATCGAGCGCGAGCGCGGCATCACTATAAAAAGCCAGGCGGTCACGATTCCCTACAAGGCCAAGGACGGCCTTGATTACGAGCTTAACTTTGTAGACACGCCCGGCCATGTTGACTTTAGCTACGAGGTTAGCCGCGCGATTGCTTCTTGCGAAGGAGCCCTTTTGTTGATTGACGCGTCGCAGGGCGTGGAGTCGCAGACTGTGAGCAACATGTACATGGCGCTTGAGCAAAATCTTGCCATTGTTCCGGTAATAAACAAAATCGACCTTCCCAGCGCCGACATCGAAGGCGTAAAAAAACAAATCGACCATGACTTGGGCCTTTTGCCGGAGGAAGCGCAATTGGTCAGCGCCAAGACGGGGCAGGGCATCGACGATTTGATGGAAGCGATTGTAACGCTTTTTCCGCCGCCGTCCGGGGACGTGAACGCTCCGGCGCAAGCCTTGATTTTTGACTGCCACTACGACGCTTTTAGGGGAGTGATTGTCCACATTCGCGTGATGCAAGGAAAGATAAAGGCCGGCGACGCAATCCGCATGATGAGCAATGGTTCCGAATACAAGGTAGAGAACATAGGCGTGTTTAAAATCAAGTACGAGGACACAGGCTATTTGGAAGCCGGCGACGTAGGCTACATCATTGCGGGAATCAAGACCGTAAGCGACGTGAAGGTTGGAGACACGATAACGCTTTCGGCCAATCCAGCCGCCGAGCCGCTTCCTGGCTTTAAGGAAGTAAAGCCCGTCGTTTATTCCTCAATCTATCCTCTTGACTCAAACGACTACGAGGAACTGCGCGACAGCATGGAAAAGCTTAAGCTTAACGACGCGAGCCTTGTTTACGAAAAGGACAATTCAATCGCGCTTGGAAACGGCTTTAGGTGCGGCTTTTTGGGCCTTTTGCATTTGGAAATCATCGAGGAGCGCTTGGAGCGCGACTTTGACCAAAGCGTGATTTTCACCGCGCCCAGCGTCCGCTATAAAATAACGCTGACCAACGGCGAGGAAACTTTCATCGACAATCCTTCCGAGTATCCTGAAGGAAAAATCAGAAGCGCGGAGGAGCCTTACATCAAGGCTTCGATAATCACGCCCGGCGAGTACATCGGCCAAATCATGGCCTTGTGCAACGAAAAGCGCGGCGTTCAGACCAACATGCAATATTTGGACGAAAAGCGCGCGGAGCTTACTTACGAGATGCCCTTGGCGGAAGTCTTGTTCGACTTTTACGACAGGCTAAAAAGCTACAGCCGAGGCTACGCCAGCTTTGACTATGAAATCATAGGCTACAAGCCCACGGAGCTTGTAAAGATTGACATTTTGATTAACGGAAAGAGCGTGGACGCTCTTAGCCAGCTTACCTTTAAGGAAAACGCCTCCGCGCACGCGCACAAGGTTTGCCACCGCCTAAAGGGCGAGATTTCACGCCAGCAATTTAAGGTTGCCATCCAGGGCGCTATCGGAAGCCAAATCATCGCGCGCGAGACGGTCAACCCCGTGCGCAAGGACGTTCTTGCAAAATGCTACGGCGGCGACATCACGCGAAAAAGAAAGCTTTTGGAAAAGCAAAAGGAAGGAAAGAAGCGCATGAAGATGATTGGCGACGTTGAGCTTCCCCAGTCCGCCTTCCTTGCCGTCCTTAAGTCGGACGAAGACGAGGAATAGGAACGGTCAAGGCACGCTTCGCTTAAAGCCTTGACTCGTTCCTTTTGCGGCGCGATTAAAATTGTCGCGCCGCAATGACAAGCGTTGTTTCAATGTCTTTACAAAAGAAGTCGATTTGCGCTCGGACGCGGGTTAAAAAAGCCTTGTCCGTCTTTGCTTCTGTTCCGTCGGGAAAGTGCAAGTAAAGGTATTCGCGGCCGTCCAACGCGGCCAATATTTGCTTGTCGAGCGCGATTGACTTGTCGCGCGATTTTGCGGCCTCTCCATTTGAAAGCAAGTCCGCCAAGGCTCGCAGGTCCTCTAACTCTTTGCGCAAGAATTGGCGGACTTTTTGAACGCGTTCTGCGGCGGAAAAATCCGCAGCTTTTGAAGGCCATAAATCGTTTGAGGCCGCCTCTTGCTTTGAAAAACCTGAATCGTTTGAGGCCGCCCGCTTTGTGAGAAAATCGGAAAGGCGCTTTTTTTCAAGGCCCAAGTCAATTCCGCTTTGTCCAATGTCGTAAAGGTTTTTGGCTCCCTTGAAGTAATCCCTAAAAAGCGCCGCGTAGCCCAAAAGATTTTTGCTTGTCCAAAGCGCCGCGCCGTCTTTTCCAATGATTTTTTGGCTTCCAGGCCCAAAAGCCGCCGCGATGTTTTGGGCGGGACGCAGGCGGTTTGATTGCGCCAAGAGCGCCTTGCTTTGCGCCGTCCCCCGCGCGTGTGTCTTTCCGGCGCTAAAAGAAAAGTCCAAGCCCATGACGCAAACAGGAACGCTGTCGTTTTTTCTAAGGCGCAAAGCCAAATGGACTGCGGTAAGGCCGACCGAGCCCAGCGGCGGAAAAATTTGTGGAAGCAGGCCTTCATTTTGCAAGCGGCCGATAAAGGCGTTTTTGTCAAACTCGCTAAAGTAAAAGGAAGCGGCGGCTTTTTGAGCTTAGGTCAAAGAAAAAGAACGGCCTTTTTTTCGCGGCGCTTTTTATGGGCGCGTCAAGCCCTATGTAGGCCTTTTCTATCGCAAGCTGGCTTTCAGTGGCCGCCGCCGCGTCTATTCCGATTCCGGCCGTCGTTAGCACGGGAAGGGCGGCGTCCACCGCAAGGACAAAGAATGTGTCGTTTATCGCTCTGGCCGCGTTTTTGCCATTGGCGCTCTTTTCGCAAACTATGGAAGTCAGCTCTTCAAGGCTTTCGCCCGCCCCGCAAACCAAAATTGGCTTTTCCACGCTGTGTTCCAAAATATTAAATGGAAAGGCGGCCGCGGCGAGCGGAAGGTTCTTTAAAATATTCTTGCAATACAAGCGGCCAAGTCGAACAAGGGTCAGTCGGTTTTTCCAAAAGGCCGCCACGATGTTTTGCGCGCAGGCGAAAAAGTTCTTGTAAAAATTCGCGTCAAGGGCAGTTCCTGCCGACATGTCAAGCCTAACGACCCTGCGGCATTTCTTTCGCGCCCGGTAAAAATAGTCGTCAAGGCCGCGCGGATTGTTTTGGTCAAGGGGAAGCAGCGTGGCGGCCAACTTTTGGTCTTGGATTTGCTTTTGCGCAAGGGCGTGCAATTGCGGGTCTGATTCAACGCATAAAATTTCCGAGCCAGTCGCTTCGCATTTTTTGCTCAGTTCCGGCCAAGCGTAAAAGAGGCAGGGGGAAAAAGCCAATACCAGGCTTCCGGGAAGAATGTCAAGGGCTTGGACAGCGGCCCCGACGTTCTTTTGCGGATTGTATTTTGAATAAAGAAATCGATTTTTGTATTTAAGCGTAAAAACTCCTTCCGCGCTTTCGGAAGGAGTTTTTACAAGTTCAGGCTCTTCTGTCAAAGCCATAAGGCGAGGCGCTTATTTTTTTTCGCCGGTAAAGACAGCCATGAACTCTGCTGAGTTTGACTTGATTTTTGGGCTGTTTTGAATGGCTGAGTTTACCACAACCGCGTCGGCGTTGGCGATTTCGTCTCCGATAAGACGGGGCGCGTCTTCCGCCGAAGTTCCCGCTTCGTTGATTCCGACGCAGCGCAAGACTATCACATTGTCTGTCGAAGAAAGAACAATCGGGCTTGAAACTTCGCCCTGGCCCAGCTTAAAGGCTGTCGTCAAGAAGCTTTCGTTTGTGAGCGCGCCTTTGAGTTCCGCCTTGTCCTCAAGATTTGACTTTCCTACCAAAGTTGAGTTGTTCCAGTTGAGCGCGAAAGAGGGCGTTGTCTGCTTTTCAAGGCCGAACTTGGCGCAAGCGTCGTTGAATCCGCTTGTGGCGGCGGCCGCGACAAAGTCATTGGCTTGGGCGGTGTAATAGTCTTGGATCAAGCCTTTTTCGTTTGCGTAAATGTAGTTTGTGGCGGCCTTGAGGTCTTCGCTGTTTTCAAAGTCAGGCTGAACGCTGTCGCCCATGCATTTAAAAATCGCCCAACCGTTGTTCAATTCAACGGGAGCTGAAAGCGCGTCTTTTGCAAGGCTTGTGACTTCCGTCGCTTTTTCCTTGTCCTTGAAAAGGCCTTCGATTTGATGCTTGCGGTTTTGCGTGATTTTTCCGCTGTCTGAATCTCCGGCTGTTTTTGTGGAATATGACGTAACCGCGTCTTCAAAAGTTATTTCGGAATTGTTGATTCTTTTTAGAACGTCCTTGGCTTTCGCCTCGTCGCTGACTGTGATAACGGCAAGGTCGTATTTGACAAATTTGTCGGCGCGGCTTTTGGCGGCTTCTTTTGTTTGCTCGTCGGGGAAGCTTTTCATGTTGAAAGCGACATATTCATATTCATGCGCCTCTGTTCCCATCTTGCGGATAAATTCAATTTCAGCTGAAGAGCCTTTGAGGCCGTAGAGCTTTTTGTCTCCAAAAAATTCAAATGAGCCGAACAAGTCTTCGTATGAGCGGCCGGCTGTAAGAGCGGCCACCGCCTGTTCCTGATACTTTCTCTTTGTGTCGTCGGGAGTGGCGTTGTAGAGCGCCTGCGAGAACTCGCCGCTTTCGTTGTAGTATTGGTTGATCAAGGTTCTGTCAACGGCGCTGTCGGGAGCGAGCCAACCGCTTTTGTTGGTCAAGTCGCGAAGGGCCATGGGGCCTACAACTTGGTTGAAGGCCTGGCTGAAGGCCATTGAATAGAAGAAGGATGCGTAGTCGCCGGAAAAGCTGTAGCCCTGCTGCTCCATTCTCTGGACGGCTTGGTTGGCCAATGAATAGAATTCGCTTCCTTCCTCAAACTTGATGGGAACTCCGTTGTAGCTTCCGTAGGCCGGAAGGCGGTTTTCTCCGGCTCCTCCAGCGAGGGCGGGAACCAAAACAAAAATGAACGCGGCGATCAACAAAATGATGATTCCGCCGATGCTGTAAAGACCTTTTTTCATAAAAAGACACCTTAAAATATTTGTAAAATAGTAGAAATATTATAATAGAAATGAAGAAAATATTCAATAGATGAGTGAAAAAATAAAAAGCGGACATAGCGAGGCGGGACGCAGAAAAAAAACTTGGTGGGGCCCCGTCAGCGACGCGGCTTGGCCGCAGGCAGCAAGCCGCAAGCTAAGGACGGGGGGAACCAATGTTTTTTTTCGTCGCTGGGACCCGCCTATTAAGTCCGCGTTTTATTTGTTTATATATTCGAGCACTAGTTGTCCCATTTTCTTTGTGCCGACAAGCTTTCCGGCGGCTTTTACGGCCTCGCGGTCGGCTCCGGCGATGTCGCCTGTTCTCCAGCCTTCGTCCAAAACTTTGGCCACGGCGTTCTCGATTGCTTTTGCTTCCTCTTCCAACTTAAAGTCAAAGCGAAGGAGCATGGCGGCGGAAAGGATTGTGGCCAAGGGGTTGGCCAAGTCTTTTCCCGCGATGTCGGGGGCGGAACCGTGGATAGGCTCGTAAAGGCCGGGGCCTGTTCCGTCTCCGATGCTGG
This sequence comes from uncultured Treponema sp., assembly GCA_900316905.1. Lineage (GTDB taxonomy): Bacteria > Spirochaetota > Spirochaetia > Treponematales > Treponemataceae > Treponema_D. The sequence goes on along the minus strand of ONET01000083.1, from coordinate 20,881 downwards.
CAGAGGCCAACATTCCGATGGAGCCTGTGACTTGCGCGGCTTCGTCGGTAAGGATGTCGCCGAACATGTTGCTTGTGGCGATTACGTCAAACTGGCGCGGGTTCTTTACCATTTGCATGGCGGCGTTGTCGATGTACATAAAGTCAAGCGCGATGTCGGAATATTCCTTGTGGACTTCTTCGGCAACCTTGCGCCACAAGCGGCTTGAGTTGAGGATGTTGGCCTTGTCTACAACCGTCAAATGCTTCTTGCGGTTTTTGGCAAAGTCAAAGCCCATGCGGACGATGCGCTCGATTTCGGCCCATGTGTATTTTTCTGTGTCCCAAGCGGTCTTTCCGTCCGCGCTTGTTCCGCGCTCTCCAAAGTAGATTCCGCCTGTAAGCTCGCGGACTACCAAAACGTCGATTCCGTCGCCGGCAATTTCGTCCTTGAGCGGGCAGGCGTCCTTAAGCTGCTTCCACATTACGGCCGGGCGAAGGTTGGCGAAAACTTTCATTCCGCCGCGAAGGCCAAGCAAGGCCTTTTCCGGGCGGATCTCCGGGGCCACGTCGTCCCACTTGGGGCCGCCGACCGCTCCCAAAAGCGCCGCGTCGCTTGAAAGCGCTATGTCAAGCTGTTCCTGGGGAAGGGGATGGCCAAACTTGTCGATGGCTCCGCCTCCGGCGATTACGTTTTTATAAGTCCACTTGTGGCCGAATTTTTTTGCTACCGCGTCAAGCACGTTTACCGCTTCGGCTACTACGTCAGGTCCGATTCCGTCTCCGGGAATCAAGGCGATGGTCTTTTCCATACGAATACCTCGTGTTTATTTATGCTAAATTTCTTTAAGTATACTAAAATCCGCTCGTATTGTCAATTCCTGCCCGTAATAGTTGTTTCGAGCGGATCTTCCAACTACGGCGCTCGCATAAGCCGGCTCGCGCCTAGTTTGAGCTTTTTTGTCAGTGGGGAAAAAGCGGACAAAGTGTGGGCGGCGCGAAGGCGCGGGGCGGCAGGCGGCAACTCTACGTCGGGCAAGCCCTCCGTTTTGCACAAGGAAATTATTTACTTGCTCGCTCACGCGAGCAGGCAATCATTTTGCGCTTCTAGAGTAGCGAGCCGTGCGGAGTGCGTAAGCACGACTGCAATACCTTAAGAGGCCTCGTTTCCATAGGAAACGAGACAGCTAGCTAGCGGTGCCGAGCTGACGCAGCCGCAACTGGGAGCCGCCAAAATTAGTCCGCGTTTTTACACCAATTTGTTAAAATGCTTCTCAATATCCTTAATCAGCTTGTACTCAAAGGAGTCGACCAGCGCCATCCACGAGGCTTCCATTACGTCGGAACTTACGCCGACCGTGGACCAGGAATCCATTCCGTCCGAGCTTTCTATCAAGACGCGGACTTTGCTGGCAGTGGCGGCCTTTCCGTCCAAGACGCGGACCTTGTAGTCGGTCAGGCGGATTTGTTCCACCGCGGGATAAAAGCGGGAAAGCGCTTTTCGAAGGGCGATGTCCAAGGCGTTTACCGGGCCGTCGCCTTCGCCTGCGGTGACTTCTATTTGGTTGTCAACCTCGACCTTTATTTGGGCCGTCGCGTTGACGCCTTTTTCGGGACGCGGGTTCACGCCGTTTGTTTGGTAGTAGCGCAGCTTAAAGAAGGGCTGGTATTTTCCCATGATTTTTCTGACGAGCAATTCAAAGGAGCCGTCGGCGCCCTCAAACTGGTAGCCTTCAAATTCAAGCTCCTTCATCCTTGCCATAATCGTCTTTACGATCGGATCGTCCTTTGTGATGCTGGGCATGAACTTTTGGATCTTCTTTATCACCATAGAGCGGCCCGCGACTTCGCTCATAAGGAAGACGCGCGCGTTTCCGACGCTTTCGGGCTCCACGTGCTCGTAGGCCGATGGGTTTTTGAGGACCGCGTCGATGTGCATTCCGGCCTTGTGGGCAAAGGCGTTGGCGCCGACATAGGGCATGCCGGGATTAAGCGGAAGGTTTGTGAACTCCGCCACGCGCTTGCAAATGGAAGTGAGCGACTTTATGTTCTCTCCGGGAAGACATTCGTAGCCCATCTTTAGCTGCAAGTCTGGAATGATTGTGGAAAGGTTCGCGTTTCCGGTGCGCTCGCCAAAGCCCAATAGGACGCCCTGCACGTGCGTGGCGCCGGCTGTGACTGCGATAAGCGAATTGGCCACCGCAAGACCCGAATCGTTGTGGGTGTGGATTCCGATAGCGCAATCCTTTCCAAACTCTTTTACAACGCGCTCGACGGCCTCTTGCAATTCGTTTGGCATCGCGCCGCCCTTTGTCTCGCAAAGGTTAAGGACTTCCGCGCCGCCGTCTTTCGCGGCCTTCAAGGTCTTTAGCGCGTACTCCGGGTTGTCCTTGTAGCCTGTAAAAAAGTGCTCGGCGTCGTAAATGACTCGCATTTTGTTTTGGCGCAAGAACTCGCACGAGTCCTTTATCATCGCAAGGTTTTCTTCCTCGCTTGTGTGGAGGATTTCGGTCACATGGAAAAGCCAAGACTTTCCAAAAATCACGGCCCATTCGGTTCCGGCTGAAACAAGGCTTTGGAGGTTGGCGTCCTCGCTGGGCTTGATGTCCTTTCTGCGCGTCGATCCAAAGGCGCAAAGCTTGGAGTGGGAAAGGGGAATCTTTTTCATTTCTTGGAAAAATTCCATGTCCTTTGGATTTGAGCCGGGGTTTCCGGCTTCGATAAAGTCCACGCCCAGCTCGTCAAGCGCCTGGCAAACGTGAATTTTGTCTTGCACCGAGTAGCTGATACCTTCGCCCTGCGCGCCGTCGCGCAAGGTAGAGTCCAAGATTTGAATTTTCTTTCCGCTCATTCTTTTCTTTCCTTCCAATTTGAAACGTCGGCCATGTTGTCATGGACATCATATATTTTTATTCCGTTAAGGTCGTATTTGTAAATGCCGTTTTTGCCGGGGTCGTAGCGGCCGCCGGCAACCACGCCTTGCGCGACGTTTTCTGTCTTGCGCTCGATTGCCTTTCCTGTCCAAGGATTGACGGGCTTTTGAACGATTCCGTCAAAGGCAAGCGCCGGCACGTCCGCGTTGGTCATAAAGGAATTGTCAACCGTGAATTCACGCGGGCTTTTTTCCGCTCCGTCGCTGTCCGTGAAGTCCTTGACCATCAAAAGCGGATGGTTGCAGTCAAGATTATAGCCGTCAATCAAAGTGGACGCAAGGCCTTCAAAAGCCGGCCTCATGGCCTCCGGGAATTTGTCCATGTATTCTGCAAACGCGTCCATGTTCCCGCCAAAAAAGAACGGCTCGTTAATGTTGAACGATCCGCTTCCGTGATCCGCGGCGACAATTATGCGCGTGTTGTCGTAACAGCCGTTTTCCTTTAGAAATTCCATCCATTCCGCCAAACGGCAAAAAAGCACTGCGTTCACGCTGAATCCCTTGTGGTCAACATACTCGTCGTATTCGCCAAACTTTCCCTTGTCGTCAACTTTTTTTGCGGGAACAAAGTCCGGAGCCTGCAATTGTATGCTTGAGGCGTGGGTTGTCATTGATTGCAGAAGAACAAAGTCGCCCTTGTCGTTTCCTTCAAAGTCCGTGAGTTCCGGCAAATAATCCAAGACTGAATAGAAAGAAATGAATTCCATCATGTCGTTGGACTCGCCGTCGCTTGACCACCAGGCGCCGTCGTCGTAAAGGGCTTCGCGCAAAAACAGGGGCGCTTGCTTGAACAGCGAGAACCATAAAAAGTTTCTTTCGATGGTTTTGCTGGCGGCGTTTTTTTGAACGCTGTCGGGGTGGTCTTCTATCCATTTTGAAGTGTACTTGCGCTCCAAGTTGCCGCCGTGAATTTTGGGGTAGGGATCGCAAATCGACATGTCCGAGACCCAGCTGTAATTGGCCCACGACAAGTCGTAGGCTTGCGCCTCAAAGCCGGCCTGTTCCGTAAAGACGCGGGGCATAAGCAAAAGCGCCTCGTTGTTCTTTTCTTTTAATGGAACCTTGTCCCGCTTGTTCATTTCAAGCGGCGTGTATTCGTAGCCGCCGTAAAGGGGCGGCGCGCCCAAAAGCGTGTGGGAGTCGTATGAAAGCGTGTGGCTGTAAAGTGTCCAATCTTTGAAGGCTTCCTTTAGCTTTGGGTAGGAGTTGAGAATTGTTCGCGCGTAGACGTTTTCAGCCTTGTCCGCCATTATGACCACGACATTCTTTCCTTTTTGGGAAAGGTGGAAGGCCTTTTCTATTTTCTTTGACTCTTGAATTTTTGCCATAGAAAGCGACGCGCTTTCCTTTTGAATTTTTATCGTGTTGAACGCGCTTATGGCAAAAAGGGCCGCGAAGAAAATTAGCGAAAGCGGAATTATTCCGTTTTGCGGCTTGACGAATTTTATAACGCAGAGCAGCGCGGCGGCCAAGGCCAGCAAGGCAAGAATGTTCAAGGCCTTTGCGCCTGCGGAGTCTATTATAGTTTTGTCAAAGATAAGGGAGCGGCTTATCGAGCCGTAGTCTCCGCCAAAGGCGAACGCGTTTACGAC
>ONET01000083.1:13111-16342 GCA_900316905.1 uncultured Treponema sp. | reverse complement strand
GAGGCCGCCGCCATTCCGGCCTGTATTTTTTTTGAGAACAAAAAGTAGACGCAGAAAAACCAAAAGCCAAAAATTCCTAGCGCCTGCGCGAAGCTTGTGAACACATAATGGTTGGCGTTCGCGATTCCGTCTATGTTGGTGAATTCGATGACGGAGGATGTTATCGTGTTTGACGGAATTACGATTCCTGTAAGGAGCGCGAGCGAAAGAGCGCATGCCGTGAAAACCGCATGCCGCGCGGCCTTGCTTTGGACCAGCGCCTTTAGTGGTTTGTCAACGGCAAAAGCCGCCGCCTTTACGATGAGCGGAGAAAAGAATGTGAGCGCGAAAATCGCGGCCAAAACAAGGCGCTTTGAAAATAGGCCTGTGTGGACGTGAAGCACGTAGAATATTCCGGCCGCGGCGGCAAGGCTTGCCAAAATGTATAGGGCAAAAAGCGGCCTCTTGATTTTGTAGAAGACGTTCTTCACCAGGCTAAAGACATTGTTCATCGTCCAGTAGAGAACCAAGCCCGCCGGCGAATCGTACAAAATCGTCAAGAAAATCAGCGCCATCGCGTAGATCGGAAGCTTTTCCTTTAGCTTGAAGCCGCGCGTGTAGACGGCGCTTCCGGCGATGTTTATCAGCGTCATCGCGATTGGCAAAACATTTATCGGAAAGCTTGCGACGCTAAAAAGCGCGTCGGGCTTTCCCATGTCCTTGATGAACGCGAACGACTGGCCTTGCAGCGCCGGCATTGAAGACAAGAATGTGTAGGCCGCCATAAAAAAAGGCACTTGTATCAAAAGACCAAAGGACGAGCGCAAGGCCATCATCGGGTGGTAGCGCTTTTGCTTGTAGAAGGTGGTCAAAATCATGTACTGCTCGTCGCCCTTGAAGGCCTTTTTTATTCTAGCGACGCCGGGCTCCATTTCCTTTTGCTTTTTGCGCTCGGTTTCCTGCCATGCTTCCGCGACTATGTAAAGCGGAAGGCAAAACAAAGATACGGCCACGCTGACTCCGATGACGGAAAAGCCGACGTTTTCAAAAATCGCGTAGACAAGCTGATAGGCCGTTTCTATCAAGATTGTGAGTGGATAAATTATCAGAGTGTACAGAAAGTTCGCCATGTTTTCCTTTGCTTGACCGCGCGTCGGGTGTCAAGGCTTTTAGCGTTAGCGCGCCTTGACCACCCGATTGCGGCGCGATAATTTTTATTCGCGCCGCAAAAGGAGTTAGTCAAGGCTTTAAGCGTTAGCGCGCCTTGACAACTCCTATCGATGCCATGTAGTCGCGGAGAACTTTTGTAAAGCGCTCCATCTCTTTTGGTTTGATGTCGCCCATGTTGGCTATGCGGAATGTGTCGATGTTGCCGAGCTTTCCCGGGTAAATCGTAAAGTTAAAGCTCTTGGCGTAGTCGTGCAGCGCGTTGAAGCTGTACTTGGGAGTCTCCGGAATCAAAATCGCCGTGATGAAATGCGACTGGTATTTGCGGTCCACCAACATTTTGAGGCCGATTTCGTCCAAGGCCTTGACCAAAATTTCCCAGCAGGCGGTAAAGCGCTCAAAGCGCTTTTGCACGGTCTCGACTTTTGTCTCGATAACGGCCTGTCGCAAGGCGTAGAAGGTTTGGACGGGCGGGGTAAAGCGGGTTTGCTTTGTCTCCAAAAAGTACTTGTACTGGTCGTAGAGATTGAGGTAGTAGTTGCGCATAGGCCAGTCTTTTTGCTTCAAAAGCTCGTCGCGCTTGCAGACAACAAAGCCCACGCCGGCCATTCCGCCGATGTGCTTGTTTGAAGTGCTTGTGGCAAAGTCGATTCCGAGCGAGCCAAGGTCAATCGGCATTCCGCCGTAGGCCGAGACGATGTCGCAAATTGTAGTCATTCCGTATTTTTTTGCCAGCGGACAAATCGTGGCAAGGTCGTTCAAAAGGCCGGTCGTGGTTTCGTGGTAGACAATCGCGAACGTCGTGTATTTTTTTGCCTGCATTTGCTTTTCCAGCGCGGCGATGTCTATCGGCTCGTATGTCGAAGACTTGAACACGTCCATGTCGATCTTGTAGACGCTCGCGATTTTTGCCAGGCGCGCGCCGTAAGAGCCGTTGTCCACGACGAGCAGCTTTCCGTCCGGCGGAACGCAAGAGCTTACCATCGCCTCGTCGGCGCCGGTGCCAGAGCAGCCGAACATTACGGTGATGTAATCCTTTGGATCCGCGCAAACTTCGGTAAGGCCCTCCGCCACTTCTTCCATCAAGTTTCCGAACTCAAGCTCGCGGGGGCAAATGTCGGCGACGACTTGCGCGTACTTTACGCTGTCCGTGGTGGTGGAAGGGCCGGGGTTCAAAAGAACTTCGCGGCGGACGTCCCACAGGGATTCGTTTTCCTTGACGCGCGGATAAATTTCTTTTTCCGCCCTGGAAAGCATGGCCTCGTCGTCGATTTCGGTCCAAGCGTAATATTCGATTTTGCGGACATAGACTTTTGAATTGAAGGCGGCGGCGCTAGAAATTTCGGCCAAGACGCTTTCGTAGTCGGCCTTGATTCGGCCGGCGTCGGCTTTGTACCAGGCCATCATGTCGTCAAGGCAGGCCTTTGAAAGCTTTGAGATTCCCACAAGCTCGCCGGCCAAATTCTTTACGCTGGCCTTGTCCTTTGTAGCGCGGCAAAGGGAGCCGTCGCTTCCGTTTTCCAAATAAACTTCGTCGTCGCTATGAGTCGCGCCGCTTGCAAGAACAACGTTTTCGCGCTCGTCGTTGTCCAAGACTTTAAGGCCAACCGCGTCGTAAAGCAAATCGCTTTCGAGCAAGAAAAAGTCGCCTTTGATGTATGGCGCGCAAACGGCGATTGTTCCCATGCTGGAAGTGTTGGCGTAGTTTTCGTTCTTGACCGTTTTTATGACGGAATATTTTTTGGCCAGCTCGTCGTAGGCCTCGGAGCAGTGGCCGGTTCCGATGATGATTTCCTCAACGCCCGAGGCAATCAATTTTTGGACGCTTCGTTCCACCATCGGAACGCCGTCAATCGGGATAAAGCCCTTGGGCATTTCTTTTGTTTTGTCGCCAAAGCGGCTTCCAAGTCCGCCGGCCGCGATTATCGCTTGTTTAATCATTGTCGTCTCCTGTGTTGCCTTAGTCTTTTAGGAATTCCATCAGCGCTTCTTTGTTTTCGCGCGGCGTTGTCTTTGGCCTTCCAAGGTCTTTTCTGGCGCCTTTCTTTACCAACACTTCGACGAACGAAAGTTTTTTGCTTTCCT
>ONET01000083.1:0-13070 GCA_900316905.1 uncultured Treponema sp. | reverse complement strand
CACGACGTTCTCGTAGCCGCAGCCTGTCGCGATTTTGCAAAAGTCAATTTCGCGGCCTACGGTCGGCTGGCCTCCAACAGAGTCGTGCGCTCCGTTGTTCAGCACAAAGTGAATGTAGTTTGAAGGCTTTCTGCTTCCGATTGTGGCCATGCCGCCCATTTGCATGATGCTCGCTCCGTCTCCGTCAAGGCAGAAAACGCCGCGGTCTTTTTTTTGCATGGCGATGGCAAGCGCTATTTGGCTTGCGTGGCCCATTCCGCCTACGGTAAGGAAGTCGCGGCTGTGGTCCATGCTATGCTTGTCGCGAAGCTCGTAAAGCTCGCGGCTAATCATTCCTGTGGTTGAGACAAAGGCCGTTTTGTCGTCGGCCGAAAGCATGATTTTTTCTATCGCTTCCTCGCGGCTCATTTTTCCTTCAACGGGAACGTTGTTCTGCAATTTGTATTCGTCAAAAGTGCCCTTGCGGATCACAAAGGCGTATTGGGCCTTGTTTTCCTTTATGTACTTGTATGCCTTTTCAAACTGGGCCGGAAGGTCGGCTTCGTTGTCGCTTAGGACTTCGTAGGGAACTTTCATCGCGTCAAGCAAATCGCAAGTGACCTTTCCCTGCTTCACGTGCTGGGGCTCGTCATGCACGCCCGGCTCTCCGCGCCAGCCGATGACGATAAGCATCGGAATTGAGTAAACGTCGGGGTCGGCGATTGACATCAAGGGATTTACCATGTTTCCTTCGCCCGAGTTTTGCATGTAAATCATCGGAATCTTTCCCGTCGCAAGGTGGTAGCCGGTGGCAAGGCCAGTGGCGCTTCCTTCGTTGGCGCTTATGATGTGCTTGTCGGCGGGAGCGGTGTCAGTGATGTAGGCGCAAAGATTTTTTAGTAGGGAATCGGGGACTCCGGCAAAAAAATCCGTTCCGTTTTTTATCAAAAGGTCGTAAAAGTATGAAGGTCGTATCATTATTTTGTCCCCGGAATCAATTCCAAGATTTGCTTTATCGGCATGCAAATGTCGTTGACCTCAAGGCTGCGTTCGGCCTGCAAAATCGTCTCGGCGCACTTGTACATCGCGGGGTAGGAGGCGCGCAGCATGTGGTTTGCGTAAATGATGATGTTGGCGCCCCATTCGCCCAATTCCTTTTCGGTGAACTGGTTGTATGTCGTCGGAACAAGCACGATTGGAACGCTCTTGTATTCGGCGCGGAACTTTTGGCAGAATTCCTTTATGTCCATTCCGCTCTTGTCCTTTGAGTGGATCATCACGCCGTCCGCGCCGGCCTTTACGGCGGCGAAGGCTTTTTTGAGCGCCTCCTCGACAGAGTAACCCGCGATGATTTCCTCAATGCGGGCGATGATCATAAAGTCTTTCGTTACCTGCGCTTTTTTTCCGGCCGCGATTTTTTCACAGAATTCCTCTTCGGTCGCCAAAACTTGCTTGGCTTCCGTTCCAAAAAGCGAATTCTTTTTAAGGCCTTTTTTGTCCTCGATGATTACGGCGCTCACGCCGTTTCGTTCCAGCGTGCGCACTGTAAAGACAAAGTGTTCGGGAATGTCGCCCGTGTCGCCGTCGTAAATGATGGGCTTTGTGGTGCATTCCAAAATGTCGGTCAAAGACTGCATTCTTGTCGTAAGGTCGACGGCCTCGATGTCGGGCTTTCCCTTGCTGGTGGAGTCGGTTAGCGACGACGACCACATTCCGTCAAACTGGTGCACGCCGTCTTCCTTTACAACTTGCGCGCGCTCGGCGATCAAGCCGCTAAGGCCTGAGTGAGCCTCCAAGATGCGGACCACGGGCTTTGCGGCCAAAAGACGGCGCAAGGCGGCGCGGCGAATGTCGGGCGTGGTTCCGATTGATGAGGCGTTCTCCGCCAAGGCCGACGAGTTGATTCCTTGCGTGTAGGGGATTTCGACCACTTGGCCGCCCCATTCCTTGACCGCCTCAAAGACTTCGTCGCGGATTTTTGAAAGATAGTTGGTCTTCCAGTCGTCGCCGTGAATCATGTAGTCGGGCTTTAGCTTTTTAAGGTTGGGAACGTAGCTCCATTCCTCTTGGGGAACGACGCGGGCGACACCCTTAATGTTTTCGACAACTTGCTTTCGCTGCTCGTAGGAAAGGTAGGGCAGGCGCTTGTGGCTTACAATCGCGCTGTCGGTCAAAAGTCCGATTGTAAGTTCGCCCAGCTTGGCTCCTTCATTTATGATGTTGATGATTCCAGGGTGGATTATGTCGCCCGTGATTCCAAGGTAAACTGTCTTTGCCATTACGCTGTCTCCTTAACTGTATTTATCATGTAGTCCGCGATGTTTTTCCCCGCGCGTCCGATTTCCATCCAAGCTTCTTCTTTTGCCGTCTTTCGGCCTGCGGCCAATTCGGCGCTGTCGCTTGCGTTTTGAATGACTTCCTTTATGTTGTCAAACTGGCTCTCGTTCAGCTCCAGTCCGATTTTCTTGAGAGTCTCAAACTGCCAAAGATTTTCTCCGTGGCCGGGAAGGTCGTATGCGTCGTAGGGCATTAAATTCATTCCGGCCTTTACGTACATTACCGGCTTGTCGCGCAAGAAAGTGTAGTCGAATATGATTCCCGAAAAGTCCGAAATCATTATGTCGGCCTTTTTGAGCGAGTAAATGTTGTCGCGTTCGTAGTCCCATTCGACGTTGGGACAGTCCTTGTAGCGCGCCTCCAAGCGCTCCAGCATGTCGGCCTCGGACTTCTTTGACTGGGGGTGGGGGCGGACGATGATTCTCCAGCCGCTCTTGGAAAGCGGGTCCAAAAGCTTTTCGCCGTAGCGCTTAAGGACGCCCACGTCTCCCCATGACGGCGAGACCAAAACCGTGAACGGATGGTCTTTTTCCTCGGGAACGCCGTCCATCTTCTGCGCCAAAACGTCGAGGTAGGCGCAGCCGACTGTTACGAGGTCCTTTTTGGCCACGCCTCGCGCCTCTTCCAAATATCGCAAGTCCTTTTTTTGGTAGTCGCCGGTGAGCAAGACCGCGTCGTAGTAATCAAGGCCAAAAAGGCGGTAGGTCGTCGCGTCGTTGGTCATGTGTAGGGCATGCGCGTATCGCTTGACGTTGCGGCTGCGCTTCCACTGGTAAACGTTGAGGCCCGGCGTGGTTGAAAGAAGAATTCCGGCCGACAGCATGTTGAGCCTGGCGAAGGCCGCGTTTCCTTCCCCGATGAATTCCGCCTTGACATATTGATAGCCTTGGTCAAAGCAGGGGTCGTCCTTGGCGCTTGTAAAAAAGGCAAGCGGAATCTTTCTTGCCTCAAATTCGTCGCAAACGGGCTTGAAGGTGTTCCAGTAATTTTTTCCTTCCGAGTAAATGGCGTAGGGCTTGTAGGAAGCGTCTTGAACCGCTCCGTCCTTGGCGCTGCGGCCGGAAAAAAAGAGCTTGGCTTTTAGCCATGCCGCCTTAGCCAAAAAGAAAAGCGTCGCCGCCGCTCCAATAACAATGGAAAAGAGCATGCTTCCCGTGCCGGGGTCGATGTAAAGAAAAGTCATTCTGCGGCTCCTTTTGTCCAGTTTTCGTCTTTAAAAATATTTTCTTTTACAGTATACCATTCATCATCATCTATAGTAAAGTGGTTTGGATGGATGTGGTAGCCCGGCTGGTGGCGGTTGGAGCAAGTGACTTTCGCGCCCTTGTCTTTTAGGTCGGAATTTATCTTGGCGCCTGTCCAAGGGTTTGTCGGGCTTTCGATTATTCCGGACGCGGCCATTGTCGGAACGTCCGCCGTGGTCATGAAGCTTTCTTCGTCAAAAACAAGCGGCCCGCTCGCGCCAAAGTCCTTTTCAAACAAAACCGCGTGGAAGTGGTCCTTGGGATAGCCGTTGCTGAGCAAGGGCTTGTCAAAGCCAAAAATTCCTTGCGCCCCGATTCCTATTCCGTGGTCTGAGACAATGATTATCCTTGTGTTGTCGTAAACTCCGTTGGCCTTTAAATAATCGAACCATTTAGAAAGCAAAATGTAGCTGGCGGCGTTGCCCGAAAAACCTGGCAAAAAAAACGGCGGGATTTCGTTTGCCTTCGCGCCTGCCGAAAGTTCCGCAAGATTCTCTATTGTATAAGCGCTTAGGTCAAGCTTTTTTTGCGGCTCGTATTTTGGCGGCTGCAAAAGCATGTCTTCGTGGGTAAGCTCGTTGGCGAAGGAATTGTAGAAGTTTCCCGTGTCGTTTATTTTTGTAAGCTTTGGAAGCAAGTCCAATGTTGAATACGAGTCCAAGTAGGAAAGGTCTTGCGAGCTTTTGACGCTCCACCATTGGGCGCCGTCGTATATAAGGCCGCGGGCGAAGGCGGGGCTTAGCCTGAAGGCGCTGAACCAAAGCAAGTCGCGCTTCAGCTTGTCCAAAAGGTTTGTCTTTTCGTCGATTTTGTCGGCGTTTTGCGACTTCCAGTAGTCCGTGTAGCGGCGCATTGTGTTTTTGGCCTTTATCTTTGGGAAGGAACTGGCGATTGAAAGGTCTGGAATGTAGCTGAAATTTGCCCACGGCATGTCGGCGGAGGCGGCGGAAAAGTCGGCTTGTTCCGTGAACAGCCTTGGCAGCAAGAGGAGCGCCTCGTTGCTTTTTTGAAGGTTCGTCGCGTCTTGCCTTTTGTTCATTTGGTCGGGCGTGTATTCGTAGCCGCCAAAAATCGCCGGCGCGCCCAAAAGCGTGTGGCCGTTGTAGGAGACTGTGTTCTTGTAAAAAACAAAGCCCGAAAATTTATCCTTCAAGTCGCCGCGCTCGTCAAAAACCGTTTGGACGTAGGCTCCTTCCGCGCGGTCAAGCATTATCACAAGGACATTCTTTCCGCTCTTAGAAAATTCAAAGAAGGGGCGGACTGCGTCGGCTTTGGCGGCTCCTTGCGCGACGTTTTTTTCGTAGGCCTGGTATTCGCTTGAAATTTTTGCGATTGTGGCGGCCGAAAGCGCTAGGGCCGCGCAAGAGGCTATTCCGGCAAGGCTTTGGACAGCCTTTGGCCGCTTTTTTAGGGCCAGCAAAGTTGCCGCCGCAATTGCCGCCAAAAGCGCCGCGTTTAAAAGAATCATCCACGCCTTCATTTGCTTGAAGCCGTCCAAAAAGGTCATCGATGAATTCATGCTTCCGTAGTCGCCGGCGAAGGCGAACGCGTTGGCGAGCGAGCCAAAAAAGGCGGCGGCAAAGACGAAGGCCAATAGCGCCTGGATTTTCTTTGAGAACAAAAAGTAAAGGCAAAGCGGCCAAAGCAAAAAGAGGCCGGCCGCTTGGAAAAGGGAGTTTGCCGTAAAGAAAAGCGGGCTTCTTGTTCCGCCTATGTCGGAAAATTCCTGGACCGAGCTTTGAATCAAAGACGAAGGAATCAAAAGGCCCGCCGAAAGGCAAAGGCCCGAAGATAAAAAACCGTGTTTTTTTGTCTTCTAGAATTTTGTCTAGCGACGTTCGCAGCAAAAATTGGGCCGCCTTGACAAAAAGGGGCGCCGCCAAGAGGCAAATCAGGGCCAACGACGTGTAAATGCGCTTGTTTGTGGATCCTTGGTGGACAAAAAACAAGTATGCAAGGGCGGCGGCCACGCAGGCGGCAAGCAAAATGTAGAGCGCCTTCATCGGCCGCTTGAACTTGTAGAAAATGTTCTTGACAAGGCTAAGGACGTTGTTCATCGTCCAGTATAGGACAAGGCCGGCCGGAGAGTTGTAGAGAATGACCAAAAAAATCGCGGCCATCGCGTAAATCTGGATTTTTTCGCGCGCGCCGTGGCCTTGCGCGTAAATGGCTCCGGCGACGCAGTTTATAAGCGTCATCGCGATTGGAAGAATGTTTATGTCGAAAGTTCCGATGGAAAAAAGCGCGTCAGGAAGGCCTAAATTTTTTATGAACAAAAAGCTTGAGCTTTTGAGAAGTTCCAAATTTGAAAGGTAGGAATAGGCCGCCATAAAAAAGGGCACTTGTATCAAAAGGCTGAACGAAGAGCGCAGGGCCATCATCGGGTGGTAGTGGTTTTGCCGGTAGAAGGCGGTCAAAATCATGTATTGCTCGTCGCCTTTAAAGGCTTTCTTTATGCGGGCGATTCCGGGCTTTAGCTTTTCTTGAATCTTTCGTTCCGCCTCCTGCCAACGTTCCGCCACGATATAAAGGGGCAGGCAGAGAAGGGTGACGGCGACGCTTACGCCTATGGTCGCCATTCCGGGATTTTTAAAAAAACGGTAAAAAAGCTTGAACGCTATTTCTATAAGCTCATATAGGGGATAAATTACCAGCGTCCACAAAAATTCTGCCATAGAATAATTATATTGAATTTTGGCCTTTTGTTCAATCGGGGTAAGCGCTTGATTATAGAAGAAAAAGGCGCTACAATTGTTCTTTATGAAAGGAATTGTTCTTGCAGGCGGAAGCGGCACCCGTCTTTATCCGATTACAAAAGCCGTCTCAAAGCAAATTTTGCCCCTTTACGACAAGCCGATGATTTATTATCCTGTCAGCGTTTTGATGCTGGCGGAAATTCGCGAGGTTTTGATAATCTCAACCCCGCGCGACATAAGCGTCTTCAAGGAGCTTTTCGGCGACGGCTCCTGGCTTGGAATGCGCTTTGAGTACGCCGTGCAGGAAAGCCCGCGCGGTTTGGCCGACGCCTTCATCGTGGGCGAAAAATTCATCGGAAACGACTCGGTGGCGCTTGTCCTTGGCGACAACATTTTCTACGGCCAGTCGTTCAGCCAGTCGCTGCTTAATTCCACCAAAAAGATAGAAAAAGACGGCGGCGCGGTGATTTTTGGCTACTACATAAAAAATCCGACAGCCTACGGAGTGGTGGAATTTGACAAGGACGGAAAAGTCTTGGGAATCGAGGAAAAGCCCGCAAAGCCTAAGTCAAACTACGCGGTTCCGGGCCTTTACTTTTACGACAATTCCGTCGTGGAGATTGCCAAGAACGTAAAGCCTTCCGCCCGAGGCGAGATAGAAATCACCAGCGTAAACAACGCCTACCTTGAGCGCGGTAAGCTCAGCGTCGAGCTCTTTGGCCGCGGCCTGACTTGGCTTGACACCGGCACCTACGACGGCCTTTTGGACGCGGGGAACTTCATCGCGACGATTCAAAAGCGGACCGGCCTTTACGTAAGCTGCCTTGAGGAAATCGCCTACAAGAACAAGTGGATCGGCCGCGACGACCTTTTAAAGCTGGCCGCAGGCTACAAGACCAGCTACGGCGAGTACCTAAAGTACTTGGCGGAGGATAACTAATGTCCTTTGAATTTAAGGAATGTCCGATAAAGGGCCTTTACGAAATCCAGCCCAAGGTTTTTGGCGACGCGCGCGGATACTTTTTTGAGTGCTACAGCGAGCGCGATTTTTTTGCCGCCGGCTTGACCGAGCGTTTTGTTCAGGACAACCAGTCTGCTTCAAGCAAGGGCGTTTTGCGCGGCCTTCATTTTCAAAAGCGGCATCCGCAGGGAAAGCTTGTGCGCGCGATTCAAGGGCGGGTGCTTGACGTGGCCGTTGACCTTCGCGACCAAAGCCCCACTTTTGGAAAATGGCATGCCGTCCTTTTGGACGCCGAAAAGCAAAACCAGTTTTACATTCCGCGCGGCTTTGCCCACGGCTTTTTTGTCCTGAGCGACGCGGCCGTCTTTGGCTACAAGTGCACGGACTTTTACCACCCGGAAGACGAGGGCGGCCTTATGTGGAACGACCCTGCGATTGGCGTTGACTGGTTTGGCGCCGCGGCAGGAGTTGAGCCGCTTTTGTCGGAAAAGGACAAAAAGCATCCGGCCTTTGACGCGGCCAAAAAGTATTTTAGCGCCGACGCTTCAAATTGGCTTGGCGAATGACATTGTTGGGCGGTGAAGGGCGTGAAAAAAGCTGCTGGAAAAATTGTCGCGATTAACGGCGAGTTCTTTTGCCGCAATTTGACGGGCGTGGAACGGCTTGCGATTGAAGTGACGGGCGAGTTTGACAAAATCGCTCCCGCCGGCCTTTTTGAGCTGGTCGTTCCCCAAAACGCGAAAAACGTTCCCCAATACAAAAACATAAGGGTAGTCCGCCTAAAGAGCGACGCAAAATTTTTCCCAAAGTGGACGCAGGTGGACTTCCAAAAATACGTGATTTTGCATGGGCGGGTTCCGCTGGATTATTCAAACACTTGTCCCTACTTTGTTCCCGGAATAGAATTTATCCATGACATTTACTGCGAGCTTTACCCCGGCGACTTGCGGTCTAGGCGCGACAAGTTTGTCCGCTTTTACAGCTGCGCCATGTACCGCCGCATCGCCCGGCGCGCAAAAAAAGTCGTCACCGTAAGCGAATGCGCCAAGAAGACGATTGTGGACGCGTATAAAATAAATCCAGACCGCGTCGCCGTCGTTTATTCAGGAGTGAGCGCCTACAAAAAAATTGAGCCGGACTTCACTGTCTTTGACCGCCTTCCGCAGTTAAAGGACAAGGAATTTTATTTTACGCTTGGCTCGCTTTCCACCCGCAAGAACTTAAAGTGGATCGCCGCCAACGCGAAAGCCTTTCCCGGCTCCTTTTTCGCCATAAGCGGAAAGCCGCTTCCGTCTGTCGTCGCGCCGGAGCTTCAAGCGCTAAAGGAAGTTCCCAACGTAATTATGACCGGCTACCTTTCCGACGCGGAGGTCAAGGCGGTCTTGTCAAAGGCCAAGGCTTTTGTCTTTCCGTCTTACTTTGAGGGCTTTGGACTTCCGCCTTTGGAAGCCTTAAGCTGCGGAACGCCGATTGTCATTTCAAACAAAACTTCGCTTCCAGAAATTTACGGAAAATGCGCGCATTACATTGACCCGGACAATCCTGACGTTGACTTGAACGAATTGCTGAAAGAGAAAGTCGAGCCGCCGGACGCGATTTTGAAAAAATTACCGCGGCCCGTTTGCTTGGCGTTATAAAAGAAAGTCTTGGCCTTTAGCGCCTTTCGTTTTTTGGCCGGCCATTGACGGCGGCGAGAGCGTCTTGGCAGGCGGCCTTAAATTCCTTTATAAAGCGCTCGCGGCTGAATGTCTTTGCGTGGGCGACGATTTTTTTTGCGTCAAAGTTTCCGGCCGCCTCAAGCTTTTCAAATTCCTTTATGGCCTCCGCGCACGAAGCTGCCGTTTGCTCGGAAAAGAAAACGCCTGTCTTTTTGTCCAAAACGCTTTCCGTGGCGCCGCCCTTTCCAAAGGCTATGACAGGAGTTCCGCACGCCTGCGCCTGGACCGGAATGATTCCAAAGTCTTCCTCCGCGCAAAAAATCAAGGCCTTGCACTTTTGCAAATATTCCCTGACCTTTTCGTCGCTGATTCTTCCTGTAAAGCTTATGCCAGATTTTCCTTTGGCGAGCTCTTGCAATTTTTTTGCCTCGCTTCCGCCGCCAATAACCACAAGCTTTTTTCCAAGCGCGGCGCAGGCGTCTATCGCTATGTCGGCCCTTTTGTAGGGAACCAAGCGGCTAAAGAAAACGTAAAAGTCCTCTCTTGCCACGTTGTTTGTAGGGTTGAAGTAGCCGACGTTGACCGGCGGATAAATGACAAGGGCGTCGCGGTTCCAGAATTTTTTTATGCGCCGCGCGATGTATTTGGAATTGGCGAAGAGCGCGTCGATTCTTTGCGCGCTTACGTAATCCCACAAGCGGATGGCCGGCATCCAGCGGTCCATGAAAAAGCGGGTGAGGGCGCCGCTCCGTTTTTGGTAGTCAAAAAACAAATCCCAGGCGTATCGCATCGGCGTGTGAATGTACGCCACTTGCGCTGTGGACGGCGGCGTGATTACGCCTTTTGCGCATGACGACGAGGAGCAAATGACCAAGTCGTAGGCGGAAAAGTCAAAGGCCTCAAAGGCGGCCGGCATGAACTTTAGGAATTTTGTGTAGAGCCTTGTCGCGAAAGGAATTTTTTGAAGGCGGCTTGTGAAAATCTTGTTTTTTTCAAAACGCCCCTTCATTTTCTTTTTGTCGTGGACAAGCGTGTAAATGTCCGCGTCGGGGTATATTTCCAATATGGCGCTGACAACGTCTTCCGCGCCGCCGTAGTTTACAAGCCAATCGTGGACAAGGGCCACCTTTAGATTTTTTTCCATACAAGCTCCTGATCTTTTTGCCGCTCTTGGCGCGCGGCGCTTTTGGGCCTTTTACAGCTCTAGTTTTTCAAGCACGGCGAGCAAGTTTCCGTTCCGCTCGCAAAGAAGGCTTTGCCTTAAGCCGGCGGCTTTTCCGCATTCAACGTCCTTGTCGCGGTCTCCAATCATATAGGAGGCCGAAAGGTCTATGTTAAAGTCTTTTGCCGCCTGCAAAACCATGCCCGCCTTGGGCTTTCTGCAGTCGCATTCGCGCTTGTATTCCGGCCGCTCGCCCTCAAAGCCCTTGTCGGGGTGGTGGGGGCAAAAGTAAAGGCCGTCGATGTAGGCGCCTTCGCGGCCCAAAAGCGTCTCAAGCTTTGCGTGTATTTCATTCAATTGTTGGAGCGTGACTTCGCCGCGCGCGATTACCGGTTGGTTTGTGATTACGATTGCCAAATAACCCGCTTGGTTTATTTTCTTTACCGCTTCGGCGGCACCTGGCAAAAGCTCTAGGTCGTCGATGTTTGTCAAAAAGTTCACTTCCTTGTTTAGCGTTCCGTCGCGGTCAAGGAAGATAGCGCGCTGCTTTTGCGAAAGGTTTTTGTCCTGGACAAGGCCGCTTTTAAGGTCGGCCTCAACTTGCTCCAGACGGTCGGGCGTTCCCATGTCCTTTATGTATTCGGTCGTGTCGTAGGCGTAAATGCGGCCGGTTTTGACGGCGGGCTTTAACACGTCGCGGTCCAAGTCTAGGCGGCCGCTTTGCGCCGCCTTCGAGTTTTCGCCTTCGGCAAAAACTCGCGAGCGCGTTAGGTTTAAAAGCTCCGGGCTTATGATTTGGATTCCCGCGTTGACGCGGTTTTTATACCACAAGCGCTCGTCTTCTTTGGCAAGCCAAGCCGCGACTTTATGGCTGTCAACTGGCATGCCGCCGCTTCCTTCTTGCGGGTATTCAATCTCGGTGACGATGAGCGAGGAGTCGTAAGGATGGTTGTTGGGGTGCGTCATAAGGCTTGCGAGCGCCTTTTTTTCTTGGTGGAACTTTATGAAGCGCCTAAAGTCTATGTCAAAAATCGTGTCGCCGCACAAAAGCAAAAAGTCCTGGTCCAAGCCCTGCGCCTTGAACAAAAAGCCCGCCGTTCCAAGCGGCTCTTTTTCCTCGTAGTATGAAATGTCCACTCCGAACTTTTTTCCGCCGCCAAAGTAGTCGCGGATAAAATGGCCCAAGTGTCCGATTCCAATCAAAATGTCTGTGATTCCGTTTTTCTTTAGGCATCCTATTTGCCATTCCAAAATCGGCTTTCCCAAGACTGGAATCATCGGCTTTGGAATGTCGCTCCGCACGCTTGCGATTCTAGTTCCTTTTCCGCCGGCCATTATGACAGCTTTCATATATTCTCCGTTGGTCTAATCGTTTGCGGCACGGAGGCCGCAATTTTGACAGTTTTGCTTGCAAAACTGTGACGCCTAAAAAAAACACGGAGGTTTTTTTTAGGCTATTATTCTTTCCAAAAATACTCTTCTATCATCAAGCACAAGGCGTGGTAGACCGGAAGATGGAATTCCTGGATTTTAAATGTTTCGTTTTCGGGAACGACAATCGAAATGTCGGCGACGGCCTTGCACTTTCCGCCTGTCTTTCCCGTAAGCGCGACGGTCTTTACTCCAAGCGCCTTTGCGACGGCGAGCGCGTAAATGACGTCCTTGGAATTTCCGCTTGTGCTGATTCCCAAAAAGACGTCGCCTTTTTTTCCAAAGCCCATCACTTGCTGCGCGAACAAAACGTTTCCGTCAACGTCGTTCAAGCTCGCCGTCATCAAGGCGGAATTGTTGGTCAGCGCGATGGCGGGAAGCGAGCCCTGCAATTTGTCGCTAAGATACGCTCCCGTGTCCGAGTCGATCGCGGAAAGCGCGTCCAAAAATTTTTGGTCGGGCTTTCTTTTTTTTACGAACGACTTTAAAAGCTCGCCTGTGATGTGGTCACTGTCAGCCGCGCTTCCGCCGTTTCCGGCGACGATTAGTTTTCCGCCGGCCTTGTATGAGTCGATTATCGCGCTGGCCGCCGCGCGGATGTCTTTTTCGCATATTGCGAGCGCCGGGTAGCGCTCTATTAATTCCTTTATATAGTCCATTGCATTCTCCTTGCACGTTGCGCGGCTGTTTGCGCGAGAGTTGCGAGCGCAAATGTTGCCGCTTATGCGCCTAACTAACGATTGTTGTAAACCCATCAATTGTCATTGGCGCTCGTCTTCCGCTTCGTAGTAAATGACTTTCGTTCCCCCGTTTTCAAACTTGAACGGAATGTAAAGCAAGTCCTTCATCGCCTCGCGGACGGCCGCCTGCTTTTCCTTGGGAACATAGAAGACCAAAAAGCCGCCGCCTCCCGCGCCCAAAAGCTTTCCGCCCAAGGCGCCGGCCGCCATTCCCTTGTCGTAAAGCGCGTCGATTCCGCTTGTCGAAACGGCGGATCCTGTTTGCCTTTTAAGCTTCCAAGTGTGGTCCAAAAGGCGGCCAAAGTCGTTTAGGTCGGCGCTTTGGTCAACCAAGACTTTTTGCGCGTCGTCAACCAGGCGGAGCATTTCCTTTAGGCGCTCGATTTTGGCGGCCTTGGTTTCTGGCGTGGCTTGGTTTGCCTTTTGCACGTCGGACGAAAAGCGGGTGAAGCCTGTGAAGAACATCATCAGGCTGTCGTTCAAAAGCCGCTTGCGTTCTGGCGAAATGATGAGAGGAGTGACTTCGTATGAGTTGTCCTTGAAAGTTATCTTGTTAAAGCCGCCAAAACTCGCGGCGATTTGGTCTTGCCAGCCGCCCGCTTCTTGGCAAAGGTCGCGCTCCAAGTAAATCGCCTGGTCGGCGAGCTTTTTCTTGTCGGCGTATTGGCCTTTTAGGCAGTGGAAGGCGTTCAACATTCCGACCGCGAAAGACGAGGAAGTTCCCAAGCCGCTTCGGGCGGGAAGGTCGGCCTCGTAGGTTAGGCGGATGTCCTTCATGTCAAGCATTTTCATCGCGTTTTTCACCGCCGGGTGGACGAGTTCGTCAATTTCCTTGACGCGCTCTATTTTGGAATAGGAAAGT
>ONET01000115.1 GCA_900316905.1 uncultured Treponema sp. | reverse complement strand
TCTACATGTTGAATAATATAAATCATCATTTTGACGGGGGAGTATACCCGGGTCAGTGCAGCCTCCTTTTATCATGGAATAAATATGGATTATATATAGTAAAGAAGAAATTATTATGTAGATGATGTTTTTGTATAATTTTAATGGACCTAATTTTAGGAAGAAAATTATGGCAGTTGACGAACACTTGCAGACTGTGCGCCATTCTTTGGCGCACGTTATGGCGGAAGCCATTCAGCATCTTTTTCCGGGAGCTGAATTTGCTATCGGACCCGCGATTGAAAACGGCTTTTACTACGACATCGATTTTAAGGAAAAGAAAATCACAGAAGAGGATTTTCCCGCCGTCGAAAAAGAGATGCGAAAAATCTTGGCCGGAAACTTTGACTTTGTTCGCAAGGAACTTAGCCGCGACGAGGCGTTGAAGCTTTTTGAGGGCCATCAGTTTAAGACGGAACTTATCAACGACCTTCCCGAGGACGCGACGATTTCAATCTACACCCAGGACGACTTCACCGACCTTTGCCGCGGCCCTCATGTTTCAAACACAAAGGAAATCAACGCGCAGGCCTTTAAGCTTACAAAACTTGCCGGAGCCTATTGGCGCGGCGACAGCGACAGGCCCATGCTTACCCGCGTTTACGCCGTCGCTTTTGAAAAGCCCAACGACCTTAAGGACTACCTTAAGATGTTGGAAGAGGCCGAAAAGCGCGACCACCGCCGCCTTGGCGTTGAAATGGATTTGTTCCACCTTGATCCCGAAGACCCGGGCCAGATTTTCTGGCACCCCAACGGATGGACGATTTACACGACGATGCAGGACTACATGCGAAAGATGGTCCGCCGCGACGGTTACCTTGAAGTCAACACTCCGGCCATCATGCCGCGAAGTCTTTGGGAGCGAAGCGGACACTGGGGCCACTACCAAAAGAACATGTTCATCACCGAATCCGAAAAGCGACTCTTTGCCATTAAGCCGATGAACTGCCCGGGCGCGCTTGAGATTTTTAAAAGCCGCCAGCGCTCTTACAAAGACCTTCCGCTTCGCCTTGCCGAATTTGGCCACGACGTCAGGAACGAGCCAAGCGGAACGCTTCACGGCGTCATGCGCGTGCGCGGCTTTGTTCAGGACGACGCGCACATTTTGTGCACTGAGGAACAGATTGGAAGCGAGGTCGCCAAGTTCTGCAAGCTTCTTAGGAACGTTTACCACGACTTTGGCTTTGACGACCTTGTCGTAAAATTTTCGACGATGCCCGACGACCACGTTGGCGACGAGGCGACTTGGCAGCGCGCCGAAAAGGCTTTGGCCGACGCTTGCCACGAGGCCGGCTTGGAATACGAGATCCAGCCCAAGGAAGGCGCCTTTTACGGACCCAAGCTTGAGTTCAAGCTTTACGACACGCTTGGCCGCGAATGGCAGTGCGGAACGATTCAAGTTGACTACCAGCTTCCGTCGGCCGAGCGCCTTGACGCGACTTACATCGGAGCGGACAACCAAAAGCACCACCCGGTAATGCTTCACCGCGCCGTCCTTGGATCGTTTGAACGCTTCCTTGGAATCTTGATTGAAAACTACGCAGGAAACTTCCCGGCCTGGCTTGCCTTTGAGCAAGTCGCCGTAGTTCCGATTTCCAATTCCTTTGACGACTACGCCCGCAAAGTCAACGAGGCGCTTTTGGCCGCCGACATCAGAAGCCAGGCGTACTTGTCGGAAGAAAACATGAAGGCCAAAATCAAGATGATCACAAAGGAACACAAGACCCCTTACATCTTGGTTGTCGGCGAGCGCGAGCAGGCGGAGGGAACTGTCGCCGTCCGCTTCAGGCAGTCGAGCGGCCTCCAGCAGCAGACGATGAAAATCGAGGATTTCGTCAAGTACGTCCAAGAAAAGGTTTCGACTCACTTTAACGGA
Organism: uncultured Treponema sp.; assembly: GCA_900316905.1. GTDB lineage: Bacteria > Spirochaetota > Spirochaetia > Treponematales > Treponemataceae > Treponema_D. The sequence continues at coordinate 2,027 of ONET01000115.1, read as the reverse complement.
ATTTAACTTGAACTTGTAGCAAGACCAAAAAGGCCGCGGCTTGACTGTCGCGGCCTTTTTTTCGCGTTTTTCTTTTTCGCTAAAAAATCAACTTTGCCGAGAGCGCGAAAATGCTTTCGGTCAAGCCGCGGCCGTTGGCCAAGGAGCCGATGGGCAGGTAGTACCTAAGCTCAAAGCCGGCCGCGATTCGGTCGGTGAAATTCCATTCCCAGGCGGCGAAAATTTCCGGGTACAAAAAGCGGGCGTTGGACCAAAACCATTTTTGGATTTCCGACTTGTCGCCGCCAGCGCTTCCGCTTGCTCCTGTGTCGCCTTCGCCTACGCCGCCCGCCAACATCGCCGCGCGCGCCAAAATGCCAAGGCCGGCTCCCGCCTCGACCTGGAATTTTTGGAATCTAAAAGTGGCCGCGGCGGGCAAGTCCAGCATAAAGTTCAGGACAAAAGCCGTGCGGTTTTCAATCTCGGCGGGCAGGGCGTTTTTTCCGTCCCACAAGTAGTAGCTGGTCCAAAAGCTTAGGCGCGGTTGGAATGACAAAAAGGCCTTGTTGGGCCAAATGCCTCCGAACGCCAGAGCGAAAGCCGTGGGGCTGGGCGCGCTTTTTAGCTTGCTTTCTGTGTTGAGCGTTATATTCGCGCCAAGGTTTACGAATGGCGCCACTTGCGACCAAAATTCCTTCGCGCTTTTAGGCGGAACAAAGGAGCCGCCAAAAAGGTTTTGAAAGCCGCCCGACGTGTTGGCCGCGCTGTTTTCTTGCGCCTGGGCCTCGTTTGGAGCGGCCTCTTGGCCTTGCGAGCCGTTTTGCGCGGCGGCGTTTTGTTCCTGGCCAAAAATCGGAGCGAGACAAAAAAGCGCTAGGGCCGCGGCGGCGAAAAATATTTTTTTCATTCCAATCATTCAGCGTCCTTGTATAAAATCGGCTTTAGGTCCACTTGCAAAAAGCCCGCGCGGCCCGTCTCGTAAAAGTCTGTTTGCTCCCAGGCGGCAAAGAGCGTCGCGCCGGAAATTCCAAAGTCGGTGTACTTGTAGCCTTCGGGCATTTTGGGAAGGCGCAGCGCCAAGTTTTTTGACTTGTTCAAAATTTTGTTAGCGTAAAGCGCTCCGTTCAAGTACAATGTTCCGTCCTCAAAAAGAGCTGCGATCCATGTTCCGCTGATTTGAACGATTGCCCGCGCTATGCTGTTGGGGTCGTTTATTTTGGAATGGATGAACTGCCGCGCGGTGGCGCCTCCCGCGTCCTTGCATTCCGCGTAAAAGTCAAAGTCGGCGGGAAGGCCTTTTAATAAATTCTTTACGCGCGCGGGCGCCGCCGAAAAATCCTTTGGCCTTCGGACGGCGCGGAATTCGTCTTCCGAAGATTTTTGAATCGCGATTAAATTTTTTTCTGGCGAGATTGAAAGCAGGGCGGTCTCCGGCCTGAACTTTAGGTAGGAGAAATTTGTTTCCGTCTGCGTGTAGTTTTTGATTGAGCAAAACCATTGGCTTCCGTCCCAGCAAAAATCGTTTACCTCGGAGTTTTGGGGGAGCGACAAATTTTCGTAAGTCAAAATCGGAAAGTAAACGCCGGAGTCCGCGGTGAATTGAATCAAGAAGGGGCGGAAGGGCTGGCGGCTTGAAATTTTTTCGTTAAAGTAACTGTTCCTGTAAACTGAATAAATAGGCGAGCCGTTCATAAAGACAAGCTTGTCGGCCGTGCGCTCGTCAAAAAATTGCGGGTCCTTAAAAACTTTTATCGCGTCTTGGCTCATGACGATTATGCCAAGCCTGTTTGTGAGCGCGTAGATTCGCGGCGCGCCGCCTTGCGAAATGTCGAGCGGCGATTTTTCTGTTGACTGGCCCATGCAAGAAACGCGCAAGGCTTCTGTCCAAGGCTTTTTTAGCGCTGCGGGAGCTTTTTGCGGCGCGTCAACTTGCGCGTATCCGTCTTTGTTTAGCGCGAACCACTTGTGCGAGGCGTTCTTTTTTTCTATTTGAATCGCTTCCACCGGTTCCTGCGATTGCTTTGTTCCGCAAGAAAAAAGCGAAAAAG
>ONET01000123.1 GCA_900316905.1 uncultured Treponema sp. | reverse complement strand
AGCTCAAGGCCCTTGTCGGCCTGGCTGGATTTTTCCGCTTCGTCAAAAGCCAAGGCGCTAAAAGGAGCCTTGCTTTCAAGCCAAGAAATGTTTTGAGCCCTGGCGCTGATTTCTTCCGCGTAAATTCTGTCCTCCGGCAAAAGAGGCTCCTCTATGACAGAAACTGACTTTGCAAAGACAGGCTCGTTGGAACGCGGCGCCAAAAAGAGCGCGGCGGCGCCGGCGCCGGCAAAAAGGGCAAAGAGAATTACGGCCGCCCAAGCTGTCGTGTAAAATTCAGACTTATCCTGATACATGCGTGTCATGAAGCAACATAAAAGCGCAAAATTAAAAAAAATTCAAGCGGAATTTTGGAAATTCGACAAGAATTTTCACAAAATTTAGCGCATTTTTGCAGTTAGTTGATTTATGCGCCTTATCTTGAAAAGAATGACAAAATCTCCACTTTCTCCAATTCAGCAAGGAAGAGAGAAAACATAATGCGGATGCTTTTCCAAAAGTTCCGACTTGAAATTTTCCTGCAATTCCGCGCTTCTTTCCATGCCTGCGAAAACTGCCGGAATTTCAAAGCCAACGACGCTTTGGCAATCCTTGACGCGGCGGGCGCAGTGCTTGTAGGCGGCGGTCAATTCCAAGGCCGCGTCAACGTCCTTGCAGTCCCCGCCGTCGCAAACAGGAACGAGCATGGCCGTTTGCCCCTTTTCTTCCATTTCTTTCAGGCGATTTCTCAACGCGGCCAAAAATTCCTCGTTGGGGCTTCCGTCGGCAAGGCGAATGTCCTTGTATAAAACTTCAACTTTTTGGGCTTCCATAGGCTTCCTCTTTAAAATAAATGCGCCCCCTGCAAAAGCTCGTTTGCAGAGGCGCGTTTGAGGCCAAGCGGTTCAATTCCGCTATTCTGTCAAGATTTTGATGACTTCAGCCTTGTCTTGAGTCTCAAGAATCTGCTGGCGCTTTCCGGCGCTCTTGAACAAGAGGCTGACTTCAGCCAAGAACTGAAGGTGCGGTCCTGTCTTGTTTACAGGCGAAAGCGTCATGATGAAAATGCGGCAGGGATCTTGGTCAAGAGAGTCAAAGTCAACCGGGTTGTCCGAAATTCCTATGCAGGCAACAAGGTCGCTTACTGTGTCTGTCTTTCCGTGGGGAATGGCGATTCCGTGCTTCATTCCCGTAGACATCTTGCGCTCGCGCTCCAACACACATTCGCGCGCGGCCGCTTTGTCAGTCACCTTTCCAGCCTTTACGAGAATGTCAAGCATCTCGTCGATGATTTCTTCTTTTGTTTTTCCCTTCAAATGAAGGTTCACCGTCTCCGGTGTTAGTACAGTTCTTAAGTCCATAACTTATATTGTAGATTCAGTTGGTGTAAAAGTCAAGAGAAAAATGTCAATAAAAATAACAATTTTTAAATATTTTTTAAAAAAAATTCGTCCCTTTCAAACGCCAAAAAATTGCAAAAGTTCAAAAAAAGCGCTAAATTATCGGAATGAACAACACGCAGAAATTTTCTTCTGACATTGAAAGAATAAAGAAAAGAAACCGCGACGGAGAGAGCTTCAATCTTGCCGGAGCGCTAAAGGACATCGAAAGCCTTTTTGTCGGACAAAACCAGCAATGCAAGGGCCTGGCGATTTCTCTTTTTGATTGGTGGAAAAATGAATTTGCGCGCGGCCCGGAATTGGAAGACGCCGCGCTCGAAAAGCTTTCCGCCATCTTCGCGTTTGTCAACGGCGAAGAAGACGACGGCGAGGCGCTTTCGACCGACGACTGGAAGCGAATAAAGGACGAGGTAGGCTACGAAGCCGAAAACCTTCCGCTTGACCTTTTAAGCGCCATGATGAAAACAGTCGTCGAGCGCGGCGCGATGAACTGACTATTGCCGGTACAAATAGGCCGGATACCTTATGGCAGGCCCAAAGGAATTTTCCAAGGCCTTTCTCAAGGAGTCGCCGGCTATTGAATCAAAGAAGCGCCTCATGAGCGGCGGATCGTACACATAGTCGTAATCGTAAAATTCAATTTGGTCGGCTTCGTCGCTCGAAAGGCTCATGACAATCGCCAGCCGCTCCTTCATCCTGTCCTCGGCGTTTTCCAAAGTTCCGATAAAATCAATCAAGCCGTTTTCCTTGGCCTGCTTGGCCGTGTAAAGGCGGCCGTCGGCCAAAGCCTTGACTTCCTTTATCGACTTGTTTCTTGCCGACGCGACAATGTCGGTGAACTGCTCGTAACATTCGTCCACAAGAGCCTGAACGATGTCCTTTTGCTCGTCGGTCAAAGGCTCGTTGAAATTCAACATTCCCTTGTTTTTTCCAGAAACAAAGCTTGTCGCCTTGACTCCAATTTTTTCAAGCAAGGCCGTCGCGTCAAATGTGGGGCCGATGATAACGCCAATCGAGCCGGTCATCGTGTTGCGGTTGGCGTAAATCGAATCGGCCGCGCAAGCGATGTAGTAACCGCCCGAAGCCGCGATGCTCTTAAAGTAAGCCCACAATTGCTTGCCCGAGTTTTTATATTTGCGCAAGGCCAAGTAAACTTCGTCGGCTTCGTAAACCGAGCCGCCGGGCGAGTCTATGACAAGCATGATTCCCACATTGTTTTGGTCGTTCTCCAATTCGTCGATTGTGTCCAAAAGCCATTCCTGGTTGTAGTTTTCGTTGGCCTCTTCAATCACGCCGGTGATGTAAAGGTTTGCCACATATTTTGTCGAGCCGGAAAATTTTCCCAAGTTGAATTTTCCAAAACTTAAGCCGGAACTTGGATTGTCGCGCCTTGTTCTTTGGC
>ONET01000079.1 GCA_900316905.1 uncultured Treponema sp. | reverse complement strand
TTCTCGCTGAGATAATCGGCGGCCAGTTTCTCGAAATTCGCCTGCCAGGGCATCAGCTCGCCATCGACAGACCATCCGTAACCGGTCAGGTACCAGCAGTCGCCACGCAGCGAAGCCTGCTGGTAGCGTACGGCCAGCTGGTAGGCCAGTTGCAGGCGTTTCTCGCCGCGCGCAAGGAAGTATTCAGACTCCACGTTCTTTGCTTTCTGGCAGAAGAGCAACTTGGGATTGCTGCTCAGTGTGGCATGACCTGGGCCTTCGATATTGTCGTCCTTGATTTTTTGCTGGTTGGGAAAGTGGTCAAAGCAATAGTTCTCTCCTTCCGCCAACTCGCCATAGTAGTTGAACACAGAAAGAGAAGTTTTTTTGCAGCCTTCGGCCAAACACTTGTTCTGCTGGAACATAACTCTATTATAAAACAAGCGCCTGCATTTTGCAAGATAAAAAAGCAAGGGCTTGATATGGCGGGGCCCAGCGACGGCAAAAAAACAGGGACCTTCCCTTGGGGAGCCCTTCCTATTTTTTTGCCTGCGTCCCGCCATTTTTGCCCCTTGATTTTTCCATAGACAAGAGCGCTTGTTTTCGCTATACTTTTACAATATGACTGAAAGCGAGATTGAATTTTTGGACAAGGCCATTAGGCGCGTGCCGGACTTTCCCAAGCCCGGAATTCTTTTTTACGACATCACAAGCATTTTGACAAAGCCCGACGTATTTAAGTTTTGCATTGACAAGATGGTGGAACTCTACAAGGGAAAAAAAATCGACGCTGTGGCCGCCGTCGAGTCGCGCGGATTTTTGTTCTCCGCTCCTTTCGCCGAGCGCCTTTCAATTCCCCAAATTCTAATTCGCAAAAAGGGAAAACTTCCAGGCGACACATACTCTTGCAAATATTCGCTTGAATACGGAAGCGCCGAAATTGAAGCCCACAAGGCCGACATAGAGCACGGAAAAAATTACTTGGTTGTAGACGACCTTATCGCCACAGGCGGAACGCTTTCCGCCGCCAAAAACGTCGTGGAGCAGGGCGGGGGAATCGTGACCGACTTCTTTGGCGTGATTGGCCTTCCCGACCTAAACTACGCCAAGGCCTTGGCGCCGGCCAACGTCACCACGCTTATAGATTTTCACGGAGCATAATCCGCGCGGGGAAGCCGCTTGGTTGTTGAGCGTTGTTTGAATGCGCGGGTTGGCGCAATTCATCGCGTTCGCGCAACGCTCTCGCGATGATTGCTCAGGCTACGCTTGCTTCGTGAACGCGCGGGGAAGGAACATTAGGGCCTTCTCCGCTTCGGCGGTGATTATGTCCCACTTTTGCCCGCTGATGAATTCCTTTTTTACAATCCAAGAGCCGCCGACCGCCAAGACGTTTTGCTTTGACAAATAGGCGGCGGCGTTTTCGGCCGTGATTCCGCCGGTGGGAATGAATTTAGTCTTTGGGAAGGGGCCTGCCATCGCGTCCAAAAAGTCCGTTCCGCCCAAGAGTTCCGCCGGAAAAAGCTTTAGAACTTCCAAGTCCAATTGCAGCGCCGCTGAAATTTCTGTCGGCGTCGCCACTCCCGGAACCACCGCAACGTCGCGGTTTTTGCAGTATTCGACAATCTCTTTGTCAAAGCCCGGCATCACGATGAACTTGGCTCCGCACGCGATGGCCTCTTGCGCCTGCTCGACGCTTGTCACCGTTCCCGCGCCAGCCAGAACGTCGGGGCAATGCGCGCTAAGCTCGCTTATCGCTTTTGGAGCCGCGTCGGTGCGGTAGGTGATCTCGGCGATTTTTATTCCGCCCTTTAAAAGCGCGCCGGCCAAGGGAACCGCGTTGGCGGCGTCCTCGATTGTTATTACGGGAATTATTTTTGTTTTATTGAAGATTTCAAAAATTTTGTTCATGGACGCAGCCTCCTTTTTTTTGCTTTAAGCCGTCGCGCCTGCGCCAATTTCCTTTTGCAGCTCAAGCACTTCTTCTAATGTCAGGCCCGCCGCTTGCGCGATTTGCTCTGGGGAGAGAATGTTCATTTTAAGCAGGTTTGTGGCGGCTTCAACGGCTTTTTGGCGCAATCCTTGTTGCATTCCCTGTTTCAACCCTTGTTTCATGCCCTGTTTCAAGCCTTGTTGCATTCCTTGTTCAAGGCCTTTCTTTGCGGCGGCGGACATGCCGGCGTTGTAGTCGCGCATCGCTTTGTCGCGGCTGAATTCCCTAAAGAAAGCCGCGTCCTCTTCGCTCATTCTTTTAATTATTGTAGTCGCTTCCATAATTCCCCTTTCGCTGTTCGCGATTTTGCCTATGTAATCCGCCTTCTTTTCATCGTCCGCGTAGGAAAAGTACATGCCCCACTTTTGGAGCGGCGTAAGCTTTTCCACCGGCGTTCCGACAAGAGCCTTGATTGTAAGCAAGTCGATGTAAATCACGTTCAGCCTGCTGGAAAGCTCGCAGTCGTTCGCGTCTTTCATAATATACCACGACATTTCGCTTTTGTCACCTCTTTTGTAGTGAAAATTCAGCACGGAAATTTGATAGACTTTTTCAACGTTCCATTCGCAGCCCTTTTTGGCGGCGTTGTTCAAAAGACGGGCGGCCTCGACTTCGCTGCGGGCGGCGTAGTCGTAGTCCTGCTCCCTTCCTTGCATCTCAATCGAAGCCTTTTCGCCGTCCTCAAAGGTGACGTTCACGTCAAAGGACATCTGCATGTCGGACTGCGTTTCCGCGGGCGGCTCGTTAGGGTCCAGTTGGACTTCCGTCACTTTGCGCCCTAGGGTCGCCGACAGGAAGGACTTGAGCGCGATTTTCGAGCCTTCCGTGTCCTGCGTGAATATCGCCTTGAAGTTGATGTCCAGGCGAGGATTGAGAATCGCCGTCGGCGACGGTTTCCAAGTTTTCTTTAGTTCTTGCATAAAACACTCCTTATAAAAAAAAGCGGGAACCGCTTTTGCAATTCCCTTGTATATAAGGTAGAGTTTTTTTTGCAAAATTTAGTTTTTTTTGGAAAAAATCGTAAAAAAAAATCGTATTTTTTTGGCTTTTTGCGGGGAGAATGCGGATTGAGGCTAATTACCGCCTGATTTTTTCTTTTAGTTGGCTGCCTAATTTGATTAGTTCTGTGTCTATTATATTGTCGATTTTTGTAAAAAGGCTGTCGTCGCCTGAAAATTCGTTTTTTGTGTAAAAGAAAGTGGCCGGGCTTATCTTGAAAATCACGCAGAGGGCGTCAAGGACCTCGGCGGTGACAAAGGATATTCCGTTTTCGATGCGGCTCAAATGGTTTGGCGTTATCCCCAGCTTTTCCGAAAGCTCTTCCTGCGTTATTTTATTCAATTTTCTAAAATGCTTGAGATTTTGGCCAAAGATTTCTTTTGAATTCATGCGTTAAATTTTATAGTCAGATTTCCTTATAAAACACAACATTAAAAGATTGTTTTATGACTAAAAATGCTATTTAATGCCGAATTTTCCTTGCTTTTTCCCGCTTTTGGCGCTAAACTATTAGAATAACCTAACATTTAAGGCAAAGTTTGCATTGGGGGATGGTATGAAAAATTTCTTTAGAATTGCGGCTCTCTTTTTGGCTTTTGGATTTGCGGCGGCTTTTGTCGGCTGTTCCAATGCCGCAGGCGGAGGCGACAATCCTGCGCCAACGCCAACAACGACGACTTATACGGTAAGTTTTGACGCAAACGACGGAAGCCAAAATCCCGCCAAGGCGACGCAAATATTCACCGCCGGAACTCCGCAAAACTTGACGTCAATAGCAGACCTTGGCTTTAAGAGGGACAACTTTGCCTTTGCGGGCTGGGCTTTGTCCAGCGCGGCGTCGCAAGCCGCCTACGCCGACAAAGCGGAATACACAGGCAATATCAGCATAACCCTTTACGCTGTGTGGACTCCGATTTATGCCGTAACTTTTGACTCCAAGGGCGGAAGCGAAGTTGCCGGACAAAAAGTGACAAGCGGCCAAAACGCCACAAGGCCCGACGACCCCGCAAAAGAGCATTTTAACTTTGCCGGCTGGTGTTCTGACGAAAACTGCCAAACGCCCTTTGACTTTGCCGCGCCAATAACGGCGCCCACAACTCTTTACGCAAAGTGGAGCGATTTGCCTGTTTATGCCGTAACCTTTGACTTGAACGGCGGAAAATACGGATCAAACGACAGCTACGCGCAAAATGTGGAAACAGGTTCCAAGGCCATTCGACCCGCTAGCGCCCCTACAAAAGATGACAACGTAAGCGCTGATGTGACCACAAAATACTCGTTTGACAATTGGTACGCGGACGCTGGTTGCAACACCTTGTTTGATTTTGACGCGACGACTATAAGCGGCCCCGCGACAGTTTACGCAAAATGGAGCGAGACAAAATACTACGCCGTTAAAATCGCAAGCGGCATCGAGCATGGAAGCGTATCCTCAGATGCAACGGAACATATCGCTGAGGGAACAATTGTCATGCTTACAGCAAGTCCAAGCGCGGGATATAAGTTTGGCTCTTACTCTGTGACCGACGCGGACTCAAATCCTGTAACTGTTACCGACGGAAAGTTTACGATGCCCGCAAGCCCTGTAACTGTGTCGGCGACATTTACCGCCATTGAGTACACAGTAACATGCGGAACGCCGGAAAATGGAACAGTGACAGCCAACAAAGCGAAGGCGGCAATAGGAACGACCGTAACTTTGACAGTGACTGCAAGCGACGGATACGAATTGAAAAATATCCTTGTAAAGGATTCCAACGGAACCAATATTTCTGTGACTGAAGTTGCGGCGAAAACTTCTTATTCATTCACGATGCCTGCGGATAATGTCATTGTGACGGCGACTTTTAGAGTTGCAGTAATAAACATTCCGCTCACGCTTGAAGCGATTGAGGCCGGCGCTAAAGTAACCCTTGACAATAAGGCGTCTGGCCCAGTGACATACCGAGTGAATGGTGGACAGCTGCAGACGATAGCAAGCGGAGCAATCATGTTAATATGGCTGACGAATGTTGGTGACAAGGTTTGCTTTTACGGCAACAATTCGACTTACGGAAGTTCAGATGACAACATGTGCAGTAATATCGAGTGTTCCAACTATTGCTATGTTTACGGTAATGTAATGAGCCTTGTCGACAGTGTGTACTATGAAAATGCAAAGGAATTGTCAGATGCATACACGTTTAGAAAACTATTCTACAAAAATAAGTATATAAAAAACAAGTCTGATGTAGGTGTGGTTTTGCCCGCGACGACGCTGGCGGAGGGGTGCTACAGTGATATGTTCTCTGGCTGCACAAGCCTTGCGAGCGTGCCGGAGTTGCCCGCGACGACGCTGGCGGAGGGGTGCTACGGCAATATGTTCTCTGGCTGCACAAGCCTTGCGAGCGCGCCGGAGTTGCCCGCGACGACGCTGGCGAAGAGGTGCTACGGCAGTATGTTCTCTGGCTGCACAAGCCTTGCGAGCGCGCCGGCTTTGCCCGCGACTACGCTGGCGGAGGGGTGCTACAGCAGTATGTTCTATGGCTGTACAAGCCTTGTGAGCGCGCCGGCTTTGCCCGCTACAACATTGGCTGATGAGTGCTATAACTGGATGTTCGATGACTGTACAAGCCTTGTGAGTGCTCCGGCTTTGCCCGCGACTACGCTGGCGGAGAGGTGCTATAACTGGATGTTCTATGGGTGCACAAGTCTTGCGAGCGCTCCGGCTTTGCCCGCGACTACGCTGGCGGAGAGGTGCTACTTTAATATGTTCTGGGGCTGCACAAGCCTTGCGAGCGCGCCGGAGGAGTTGCCCGCTACAACATTGGCTGATAAGTGCTATTACCAAATGTTCTATGGCTGCACAAGCCTTGTGAGCGCTCCGGCTTTGCCCGCGACGACGCTGGCGGAGAGTTGCTACAGCCACATGTTCGATGGCTGTACAAGCCTTGTGAGCGCTCCGGCTTTGCCTGCGACAAATTTGACGGATTATTGCTACAGCCACATGTTCAATGGCTGTACAAGCCTTACGAGCGCTCCTGAGCTTCCCGCCACGACGCTGACGGATTATTGCTACGAATACATGTTCCGTAAATGCACGAGCCTTATGGTGGGTCCTGTTTTACCCGCCAAATCTGCGCGCATCGGTGCCTACAGCCACATGTTCTACGGTTGCTGGAAGTTGGAGAGCGTAACTTGCCTTCTGCGCGGTTTTTATGAAAAATGCACAGAGCTCTGGCTCGAAGATGGGAAAAAATCATACCCTGTCACCTTTACCAAAGCGGCCGACATGAATGGTTGGGAACGCGGCACCAGCGGCATACCGTGGGGCTGGACTATTGTTGACTATCAGGAACAGGAATAAATTATTAGGGGGAATGATAATATGGAAAAATCAAGATGCAAGATGACGTTCTTTTATATAATGTTTCTATTCTTAACATTTTTTTTGTTTTTGTTTGCGTACTTCTTAAAAGACACAAATTGCCAGTATTTGAATCAAAAGTGTAAAAATCTTTTGATTGTCATTGCGTTTTCTGTTTTGTGCATAACCGGCTTTGTGTGTTTTACTGTTATCGCTCTCAAAGATGGCGAAAAGACTAACTTAGCAAAATTAGAGGCGTTGAAAAAAGCGAAAGATGATTTCTCGTCAAAGGATAAGGCTGAATTTGTGACAGAAGAACGAACTGTAAAGGTTACTGGCGAGACTGTAACAATAAAGAAAAATGTCTATTGCGAATTAATGAAAACATACATGCAATCAATAGCGGAGATATAAAGTTGTGTGATTTTTTGGAATTTCAGCTAAAGGACATAATAACAATAGTCGTCTCATTGGTAACTCTTTTTGTGACTTTTAGCATCCCCATACAAATAATGAAGTTCCAGCGCTATACAGGCTTGATGTCCACTTACATGAGCCACGAATTTGGAAATGCCCTTCAAAGCGTCATCAATTTTTTTTACGATGATTGCGGTTGCGATGTTGAGAAAATTCCCGCAAAATACAAAGAACGTTATTGCGAGGATTTTTAAAGGCTGCATAGCAACGGTGATGAAAAAATTGACATTCATGACGTGCTTCATTACCACCGTAGGCTTTTGAATGATTATTTTTTTGAGCTTGAAATGTGCCGCGAGTCCAGCATTTTCTTGCGTCGCAGAATCCACAAGGAATGGACGACAAGCGAGGCTTGGGTCGTAAAAATCTTGATTTATATGAACAAGTCGATTGATTCCGACCCGGAATTATTTAAAGACATTTCTGGCATTAGGCATGACAAAATGCCAAAAACAAAAGGCTTAAGCAAACATCTTGAGCATTTTTACAAGGCTTTAAAAACTGAACAAAAAGAAATGCAGGTATAAAAGTTATTTTTTTTGTCGACTATACTCGACACTGCTGCCTATACAATTCCAGCGCCGCTACCATAAGCGCGTGGGGGCATTCGGGACCGCCCATTTTTGCAAAGACTTCTTCTTTGGGAACGCGGACGCAGTTTAGGAACTCGTCGGCGTCCAGTTTTTGCTCTCCGGCCGCTTCTAGGCCGCGCGCCAAAAAGACGTGGAATTGGTTTGTAAAAAGGGCGGGGTTGGGGCTTACGCTTCCTAGGTGGACCAGGCTTTGCGCGCGACAGCCGGTTTCTTCCAACAGTTCGCGGGCGGCGCCGTCTTGGGGAGACTCGCCTAGGTCGACAACGCCTCCCGGAAATTCAAGGCTAAGCGACTGGCTTCCGTGCCGCCATTGCTTTACCATTAAAAAGCAGCCGTCAACTTCTGGGATCACAGCGGCCCAGTCGGGAGCGTCTATCGTGATGTAGGCGCCGCTTCTTCCGTCAGGCGCTGTGTTCACGCTTTTGTTCACCGTGAATACGGGCGTGTCCAAAAGCTTTTCTTTGTTTCCAACTTTCCAAATTAGCGAAGAGTCGTCATTTTCCTTTGACATAATTTCGTTCCTGCCTTATAATATAAATAGTATAAATTGAAATTTTGTTTTTGTCATCAGGGAGGAACTTATGGCTGTAATTTGCATGGCCCGCCAAGTGGCGGCGTTGGGAGATGAAATCAGCGCCGAAGTCGCCAAGCTTTTGGATTATAAATTCATCACAAGAAAAGACATCGAGTCCAAAATCGTGGAGCTTGGCTTTCCCAAAGAAAAGCTTCATAAGTACGACGAGGTGAAGCCCGGCTTTTTCGCCTCGCTCGCGAAAGACCGCGACGAATACTTGGACTACTTGCAGACCGCGATTTTGGAGTCGGCCTCCGACGGAAAAGTTGTCCTGATCGGCCGCGGCGCCTCCTATGTCTTGAGCGATCTTCCCAACATGCTTAGCTTCCGCTTTGTGGCCGACCAGCAAACGCGCCTTGAGCGCTTGGAGAAAGAGTTCAACTTTACAGAAAAGCAGGCTCAACAGCGCATCGACGAAAGCGACAACAACAGGCGCGGCTTCCACAAAAGTTTCTTCAACATTGACGCGGAAGATCCGGCCAATTACCACTTGGTCGTCAATTCCGGAAAGCTTGACATAAAGAGCGCCGCCGCTTTGATTGTTTCCATCGTGGAAGCCAATGTCACTCCCGACTTGGAGGAGCAGGGCAAAAAGAAAGTGGCCGAAATGCTCTTGGCGCAAAAGCTTGTGAACATGCTTGTCTTTGAGCATAACATAACGGTCAACTTTTTGCGCGCGATTGTCATCGACAAAAAAATTGTCTTGCAAGGAATCGCCGACTCCAGCGCGATTGTGGAAAAGGCCGTGGTGCTTGCCCAAAAGGCTTATCCCGACTACAAGATTGAGTCGGCGATTAGCGTTGTCCAAGATTTTAAGACATACAAATGAGCGCGCAATTGAATTTCCAATCGGCCGCTTATTTAAACCTGGCCTTTGTTTTTTTGGGCGCTTTTTTTGGAAGCCTTTCTTGCATTTTGTGCGGAAAAATTTTCAAGAAAAAATATTTCGCCTTCCGCCTTTCGCTTTGCTTTTTGCTTTTGGCGGCGGCGATAGCCTTTTGCGCTCTTTTTGCGCTTAATGAAAAGGCTCGGCTGTCAGGCGATTTTTTGTCTTTCGCAAGCCAAGGAGCCTTTTTCGCCGTCTTGTATTTTGCGGCCGGCTTCTTGTGCGCCGCCAGCTTGAAAATTGTGTTCCCAATCGCGGCGCTTCTTTACGTGGCGTGGACGTTGTCGCTTGGAATTTTCCTTTACAAGAGAATCCCGCTCGCGCAAAAATACACTCTCACTGTAAGCGAGTCTTTTGTCCGCGATGACTTGGGCGGCGCTGAATGGAAGTTCGCGCCGTCGGGCGAAGGCGCTTTTGTCGATTTTGCAGTTTATGAGCTTGACAAAAACGCTTTGTTGCCGCTCCCTCATTATTGGCACGCAATGACTGGCGCCAGAGCCGCGCCTTCCCAAAACGCCGAGGCGCCTGACGTTTTGGCCGCCCTCTTGAAAGCCGACGATGGAACAAACGGCGGCCGAAAGAATTTTTTGTCCGCCCTTTTGGGAAACGCGGCGAAAAAACTTTTAGGAAAGCCCTCCGTCCGTTCCGTCTTTATCCCCAAGCAGGCGCTTTATCCGGTAATCTTTGAAGTCAAAGTTTCCTCCGACGGCGGAAAATTTTCCGCGAAAGCAGAAAAAATAATGTAAAAAAGGGTGTCGTTATGGAGAAAGTTGCAATCAAAAAAAACGATTCGCTTCAAGCTTTTAGAGCCTTGCTTTTTTTGATCTTTTTTTTTCTTCATGCGATTGGTG
>ONET01000078.1 GCA_900316905.1 uncultured Treponema sp. | reverse complement strand
TCGTATGTTTCGGATTTCTCCGACTTCCGCCTTCCTTACCGTTCTCTTCCCTTCCCTGCTTGTTCCAAAGAGCTCCGCCCGTGTTTCAGAGCGGTAAAAAAGAATCTAGCGCTTTTCGTAAAAACTGTCAAGAGCCGGACGCCTTTTTTTTGATTTTTTTTTAATTTTTTTTTCGCGCTTTTTTTTGAGCCGGGCGGAGGGCGAAGCCCGACTGCGACACTTTGAGAGGCCCCGCTTTCTTTGAAAGCGGGAGCCGGGCGGAGGGCCGGAGGAAGGAGGTCGCGGGAGGGAACCTTCCGGGCCGCGCCCGGCTGTAGCGGCGCGGAGCGGCCCGCGCTCGGGCGCGGGCTGACCGCCAGGGAACCGCGCAAGGCGGGTGGCTCATACGAGCCGGCGCCGAAAGGAAAAAGGCGATCCGCCGCCTTGCGCTTCGCGCCGAATAAAAAGAAAAATTAAATCACTTAGACCGGCCCAAGAAACCTATGCGGCCCCTTGGCCAAAAACGGAATTCGGTGGTGCCCAAAATTTTGTCGCGGCTGACAAACTGCGGCTCCATGTTGGATTGATAGAAGACGCAAAATTTGTCCAAGGCGGAAAGCGGCTCCAAGCGGTCATCGTAACGATGGCGCATGTCCAAGGAATTGAAGCGGTTGTCGCCCATCATGAAATAGCAGGAGTCGGGAATGTAATCCGGCGAGCCGTCGGCATTGTTGGGCGGAAAAATTGGCATCGCGCGCCTGTCCAAAAAATTGACGTAGTTTTGCAAGCGTTGGGCGCTTTCCAAAAGGAAGCGGATTCTTTGGTCCGTCCTCCACTCGGAATAGGAAACGCCGGCTTTCATCAACTCGCAGTCCCTGACGATTAAATTTCCTACGCAAATCTTTATCATAAGGTTGAGCCTAAAATTGGAGTCGGCATATAAGTCGCCGCCATAGAGGCCGTCCTTGACGTTGCTTTGGCGCGACGAGATCCAGTCTGTCATGAAGGCGTTGAACCAAGCCGCGCCGACGTCGCCGGCGGAAAGAATTTTTGTGGCGATGGAATAGTGCTCACGCATCATGTGGAATTCGCCGCGCTCGCTTTCCTGCAAAAAATCTTCCTTGACTTGTCCAAGGGCTTGGCGGCCTGACAGGCGCGAAAAGTCGCGGGCGATTCTTTGACACTCCAAGGCGGCGGCCGAGATGTCCATGGAGTCGCGCTCCCTTTCAAAGTCAAGCATTTCCTGGAAGCCTTCTTGGTCTATAGGAAAGTCTTGAATAAACTTTTTTATCCGCGCGGGGCTTTGGCTCAAGTCATAGTTCGCCCAGCTTGCGTCTTGGCTTACAGGCGCGAACTGGGGGCTGTCCTTGGTCCTGGAATAGAGGACGCCGTTTACCATCATGAGCTGCTCGCCAGGAAGGCCCACAAGGCGCTTGACCAAGGGGTCGGCCTTGACTTGTCCGTTGGAGTCAACATTTAAATTTACCGTGGTGAACGTGAGCATGTAAACCAGCTCGGACACAACGGACTTGACCTCGTCCTTTCTTCCGCTGGAATAATGAGGATTCCTAAAGACGACTATGTCGCCCCGCTTGTATTTTTTCAATGTCGGAAGCCCCACTTTTGTAAGGGGGAACTTTGGCCCGCTGGTGATTTTTGAAACCATCAAACGGTCGCGTATCAAAAGCTCAGGGACCATGGACTCCGAGGGAATTTTATAAAACTGAAAGAAGAATATCTGAAAGAGCATGACCATAAAGACGGCTTGAACGAGGGCGTCAGCCCAGTCCAAAAGCTCAAAGACGAGCCAGGCGGCGCCCTTGCGCTTTTTGGCCTTGCAAAATTCCTTCCACGCCGGATTCACGGAAGCGGCGCGCTTTTCCGAAAAGAAGCGCAGGATGGCCAGCGAAGCGGCGAAGGACAAAAGCCAAAGGCAAACCGAAAGCGCGTCAAAGGCAAAACTGGTCCCCCGCTCGCCCGCGCGGCGCAAGATGAAGGCTATCAAGTGCGCGAAGGGCTGGTACTGAAAAAGCTTTTTGGCCGCGCTGAAGGCGATCCGGCTGTCGCTTTTTAGAAGGCGAAAATACAGGACGCCAAAAAGCGCCGCGTTGAAGAAAAGCGAAAGCGCGAAGGCAAAGGCCGCCACGTCAAGGCCAAAATATATGTTCGCAAAGGTAAATGAAAAGGCGAAAACCGCGTCAAGCAAAAACAATTTTTTTAAAAGGCTCATGGCTGCATATCCTAGCGCAAAAGAGCGATTCAGTCTATAATGGCGGACATGGAAAATTTCTTGGACATAAAAGAAGGGCTTTCCTTTGTCGCAAACGACAAGGACCTTTACAAGATTTTGCTTGACGCTTACGCGGAAGAAAGCGGATTTGACCCGGCCGCCCTGATGGACTTGATAAAAAGAAAAGAATTTGAGGCGGCGGCGAAAATCGTCCACAAGGCAAAGGGAGCGTCATACCAAGTCGGCGCGAAAAGATTCGGAGACAAGGCGCAAGTTCTGGAAGACATTTTGCGCGGAAAAAGCAAGCCGGACGCAAGCCAAAGAAGCCCAGAAGAGTTGGCCGCCCTTGCAAAAGACTTTTGCGCGGCCTTTGAAAAATGCTTGGAAGAAGTCGAAAAAGCGCGAAAATAACAAGTTATTACAGGCAGGATCGCGCGTTTTTGGCCAAATTTGGGCCTTAGAGCGAAGTTATTCGCAAAAAACGCGCTGTCATTGCCGGGCTTGACGCGGCAATCTTTTTGCCGAAAGATTCCCGCGTCAGAGCGCGGGAATGACACTGTCAACACAAAAAAGCGCGGCTAAAATTCTTTTCTATCGCGCCGCAAAAATCGACAAACGAAGGCCGCGCCTCATAAGGAATTCCTGCCGTTCTAAGCTCAAAGGCCGCCTGGTAAACGTCGGCGATCTCGGCGGGGCTTGTGGCCTTCTCTCCCTTTAGCGTTTGGTAGGGCGCGTCGGTCTCAAAAAGCAGGCGCTCGATTTGAAGGGCGCGGACGCAATTAATGGCCTTTTTTGCGCCGTTTACGATTGGCTTTCCAAAAGAAAAATAGGCGTTTATTCCCTTGGACAAAAGCGAGCGAGCGTCCGCCGGGCTTCCGGCAAAGGAATGGAAAACGACGGCCGGAACTTCTTTTAGCGCGCCCGCCGCGGCGAAAATTTCTTGCATGGCTTTTCTGGCGTGGACAATAACGGGAACTTTATGGCGCGCGGCCAAGTCTAATTGCGCGGCGAAGGCCTTTTCCTGCGCGGCGCGCTTGGCCGAAAATTCCGGGGTGAAAAAATCGTAGCCGCACTCGCCTATCGCCGCGATTCGTTTTTCTTGCAAAAGACCTTCCAAAAATTCAAGGCGGAGGGCAAAATCGCGCTCGTCCAAAAAAGGCGCTTGCGGATGCAGGCCAAAGGACTGCAAAAGATTCCGCTCTCCCTTGTCATTGCCGGGCGCGGAACTCTTGTCATTCTGCCGCTTCGCGGCATTATGGCAAGGAAACAATTCACTTGTCCGCTCTCGCGGACTGTCATTGCCGGGCTTGACCTGGCAATCTGTTTTTTCCAGCGCCTGGACTCGCGCTTCTTGCGCCAAAAATTCTTGGGGCGAATGCGCGGCCGTGACAGCCCTTCCCAACAAAAAAGGCAAGCCCTGCAAGGCTTCTTCCGAAGGCAGCAAATGAAAGTGAGCGTCGCAAAAAAGCGCTAAACTATTTTTGTCCATCTCCGACAATTATAATGTCAGCGCTTGCATTTGGCAAGACTGGGATTATGCTTTTGATTTAAAATTGATAGGAGGAAATTATGGGAACCTATACATTGAAAAGCATTGGAAACGCAAACGACTACATGACAATAGTTCGCGAAGTTGAAGACGGATATGTCGTCCGCATCGTCCGCGACCAAGACGGCTACAACGAAGTAAAGACCGACTACATCTCAAAGTCGCTCTTTGACAGCTGCGTCCGCACCGGCTACCTGACAAAGGTTGAACAAGCCGACGCGATCAGCGCGTAACGTCAAATCCATTGGCCGCGGCAATCTCCGTCGCGGCCTTAACTTTTTCTTCAACGCTTCCCTCTAGCGGAAGCCAATTAATCTTAACGCCCTTCTTTTCCATTCCCCTAAACCAAGTTTCCTGCCGCTTTGCGAACTGACAAATCGCAGTGCATAAAAGGTCGCGCATTTCTTTTGGCGAAGAATGTTTTCCTTGCAAAAACTCCGAGACAAAGCGGTACTCAAGGCCAAGCTTTTCCAAGCGCTCCCAAGAGGCGCCTTCGTCATGCAGGCGGCGGACTTCTTCCACCATGCCCTGCTCTAGGCGCTCGTCAAGGCGGCGGGCGATGTTGGCCCTAAGCTTTTCGCGGGGCAATGTCGTTCCCAAAACAAGCGGGCGGATGTCGGGCCTGGGCGGAAGGGATTTTTTAAAGGAAGCGCATTCAGGGCTTTGAATGAAAGTTTCTATTTCTATGGCCTTCACGACGCGCTCGCGCTCCAAAAGATCGCGGGGAACGTGGATCGAGCCGCCCTTTAAGTCCAATAAAATTTTTCCAAGCTCTTCCAAGGATTTTTGGGCGAGCGAGGCGCGAAGGGCGGCGTTTTCCGGAACAGGAACCAAGTCGTAGCCTCGGACGACCGCGTCGACGTACATTCCGCTTCCGCCTACCACAAGCGGAACGAGGCCGCGCCCTTGCATTTCCAAAAAGCATTTGTAAAAATCCTTTTGGTACAAAAAGACAGAGTACTCTTGGCTTAAGTCGGCCACGTCAATCAAGTGATATGGAATTTGAACGCCGTCAAGGACGTAGTCGGCCAAGTCCTTTCCGCTTCCGATGTCCAAGCCCTTGTAGACTTGCCGGCTGTCGGCGGAAATTATTTCAGTTCCGAGCGCGCGGGCAAGGCGGACTCCGATCGCAGTCTTACCGACGGCGGTGGGGCCAAGGAGAACGACGCAGTTGTAGGCCTGCGCTTGCATCACTGAACCTTGCAAATCGCGCGCTTTAGGTATTCGCTCTTGGGGTAGCCCAGCAAGACCGGATGGTCGGGAGCCGCGCCGCCCTTGGACAAAATCTGGACGCGCCTGTGGCTGTCGGCCGCCGCCGAAGCGAGCATCGAATAAAAGTTGGTCTCGTCAAAAAAGTGCGAGCAAGAGCAAGTGACAAGGATTCCGCCGGGATTCAAAATGCGCATCGCGCGGAGGTTTATTTCCTTGTAGCCCGAGTAGGCCTTTTGAATCATCTTGGCGCTCTTTGTGAAGGCCGGCGGGTCCAGGATTATCACGTCAAACTTTTTTCCTTCGGCCTCGTATTGTTTTAGCGCGTCAAAGACGTCCACGCAAAGGGCGGAAACGACTTTCTCCGCGCCGTTAAGCTGGATGTTCTTGTTGATAAGGTCAACCGCGTCTTGGGAAATGTCGGCGCAAACGACGCTCTTGGCTCCGGCCATAAAGGCGTTGAGGCCAAAGGCCCCTGTGTGGCTGAATGCGTCAAAGACGTTCTTTCCTCGGCAGTATTTCCAGATTTCCTTGCGGTTGAATTTTTGGTCAAGGAAGTAGCCGGTCTTTTGCCCCTTGGCCAAGTCCACTTGAATGCGGACGGAGTTTTCTACAATCGTTATTACTGGAGAGTCCGCCCCCTTTGGCGCCTTTATCCAGCCGCTTTTTGGCTCCAAGCCTTCCTTTAGGCGCACGTCGGCGTCGCTCCGCTCGTAAATGGCGAAGGGCTCGCAAACCTTTTCGAGCGCGGAAATTATTTCCTTCCTAAAAACTTCGCACGAAAGCGAGAGGAACTGGACCAGCAAGTAAACCTTGCTTCCTTCGGCCACATAGCGCTCGCAAATGAAGCCCGGCAAAAAGTCCGCCTCGCCAAAGACAAGCCTAAAGGAGTCGCCGCTTTCAAAGTGAATTTTACGCAAGTTGAGCGCGTCGTGGATTTTCTTAAAAATGAAGGCTCCTTTGTCCGCGTCGATTTCCTCCGCCTTTTGCGGCCCCAAAATTCGGACGGTGATTTTTGACGCGCGGTTGAAAATTCCGCTAGCCAAAAAGGCGCCGCCGTTAGTGTAGAGCTCCACAAGCTCTCCGTCCTTGACCGGAAAGTCGGCGGTCTCGTCGGGAGAAACGAAATTCGTTTCCTTCCATTCGTTTCCTTCAAAATGCTTGACGCGGCCAAGCTCGTTGCCGTAAGCCCACAAAAAGCCCGCCTTGATCTCTCTTTCTTCGTTCTTCTTTAAAAAAATGCGCGGAAAATTCATGCGGATAGAATAGTAACTTTAAGACAAAAAATCAATAAGAGCGGATAAAAACGCCTTAAGAAAGCTTGACCGCGCCTTGGCGGATTATTTTGGCAGGCCCGTCCAAAAGCGAGACAAGCGTGCTGGGCAGTCCGGCGGGCTTTGGGGCGTCGGTCACAAAAAGAGAAATGCTTCCGCCAAATTCTCGAAGAATGTCCGCGTCGCTTCTCAACGGCTCGCTTCCTGAAAAGTTCACGCTGGTGGAATATATGGGCGAATCGCAAATCGAAATGACGCTCCTAAGCCATTCGTCGCCGGGGCAGCGAAAGGCAGTGGCTTCCCTTCCGGTCAAAGCCGAGTACCAGGCGTTGTTGCGGACAAGCAAGGTCAGCGCGCCCGGCCATTTTTTTAGCAGGGCGGCTGGGATTTTTTGGTCAGTGTAGCGGAAAAGGTCCTTGGGAGCCGCGATCAGCTCGATAAGGGGCTTGGAGTCCGCGCTTTTTTTGATTTTATCTATACATTTGTCAAGATTTGATTTTTTTCCGTCCAAAATGGCAAGGGCGCTAAAGCCGTAAATCGTGTCGGTTGGCAAAACGGCGATCTTGCCCTGCAAAAGCGCGTCGGCGGCGCGGCGGGCGCTTTCCGCGTCAGACTTGGGCAACGTCATAGACTGGAATGCCCTCTATGGTCTCAAAGGTCTTTTTTTTGGAAAAGGAACGTATTCCGTAGGACATGTCGAACAAGAAAATCGCGAAGGCAAGCAAAAGTCCCACCGCCAAAGCCGCGCCCTTGCAAAACCATTCGCTTACATAGGCCACGGGGGAACTTTTCAACACGCTGCCGGTGTCGTACATCAAGGGCTCTGAAATCGCCAAACCTTTAATTTTGACAAGCTTTTCGCCGGGAAAGACATAGTCCAGCTTTCGGGCGTAGGCGGCTATCACGTCCGCGTCGTCTCGAATCGCGGTCTTCTCAAGGTTCAGCTCGTCGTTTATCTTTTGAATTTCCTGAGTGTGGGCGCTTATCACTTTTTTTTGCTCTTCAAGCTGCCTTTGCGCCCAAATTCCGCTTTGCCCCCAAAAAATTGAAAGAAGGCTGTAAGCAAGGGTTCCGGCCAACAAGGCAGGCAGGTATTTTGCCGTTTTCATTATGCATTTATTATCGGAAAAAAAATCAAATTTCTTATTGGTTTTTTTTGAAATATGTGTTACAATATTAGAAAGCAATTGCAAACAAAACTGCGCGGTTTTTTCCAAAAACAGCCGATAATATAATGTAAAGTTTTTTAAGGGGAATTATATATGAGCGATGCTAACGATTCAAAAGACCTTGACAAGTACGGCGTGTGGGTGAAAGACGCTCCCAAGGACATAAAGGGAGAGGACCTTCCCGAAAACGCCTTGGACGACATAGACTTGCCCTCGGACGACGACATGTTCAAGGACATAGATTTTCCCATGACAGCCGAAGACCTGAAGGAACCGGCGGTAGAAAACGAAATTTCGGACTTGGACATAAACGTCGACTTAGCCGACGACAATTCCGACACGACGCTCAGCCCCGACGAGCTTTCAAACATAACGGGCGACGTTGAGGGGGCCGACGAAAACGCCGACACCACCCTTAGCCCGGACGAGCTTTCGAACATCACGGGCGAGATGGAAGGCGCCGACGAAAACGCCGACACCACCCTTAGCCCCGACGAGCTCTTGAACATCACGGACAACCAAGAAATCAAGACGGAAGAAGCGGCGGAGCAAGGCACGGACGAAATGGACGACTTTAACCTTGACAGCCTTGACATCACGGCCGACGAAAGCCCGGCCCCCGCTCCGGCCGAAAGCGAAGAGCCTGCCGAAAGCGCGCAAGAGGCCGCCTCGGAAGAAGTTTCGCTGGACGACATGCCGGACGGCGAGATTGACCTTGACGACTTTATGAGCGACTCCGGCTCCGGCGGAGGAGACGCGGCGGCCGCGCCTGACGGAGACGTTGACCTAAGCGCCTTTATGGACGGCGACGACGGCGACGTGGACCTTTCGGCGTTCATGGACGACGCTCCTGCAAAGAAAGAGCCCAAGCCGGAAGAAATTCAAGACGAAAAGTCGCTTGACATAGACATAAGCTTTGACGACAGCGCCGACCAAATAGCGCAAGAAGACACAAGCGACGACTCGGACGCCCAGCCGGAAGCCGAAGCGGCGGCTGACGAAAGCGCGCTTCCGTCGGACGACATGTTCGACAGTTTTGGCGGAGAAAGCCCGGCGCCAAAAGCCGCCGCCTCCAGCGCCGACGATTCGGAAGAAATTGACCTAAGCGACTTTGGATTTGACGACGACGACTCCAACATCGGCATGACGGCCGGCCCCGACGGCGGCGAGCAAGCCAAGCAAGAAGTCGTTGACTACGATATGAAAGTAAACGCTGACGACGATTCAAAAACGCCGAGCGTGCAGGATGTTGTTATGGGAAACATTGAAAGTTCAGACGACACGGAAATCGAAGAAAAAGCCGCGGTTGATCAGACCGGCGGAGAAAGCGCCGCGAGCGAAGGCGGCTTTGAAATCAACGCGAAGGGCCAGGAAATCCTCAGCCAAATCATGGGCGAGCTTTCCAGCCTCAAGGACGAAATCAAAAACCTTAAGACAGACTTTGCGGAGCTGAAAGACCGCCCTACCCTTGCGGCGGAAAATGCCTCTATTCCTGCCGCGAAGACAGAGGTTGAAAAAGAAGAGAACACCGGCTTCTTTAGCGGAGACGACGACGGCGACGACACCATCGCCTTGAGCGGAAACGAGCTGACAAACATTTTGAGCAGCGCTGAATTCTCCACGGAAGAAGCCGTTTCCGAGCCTACGGTGGAAGAAAGCGCCGAGCCGGAATTTGAAGAGACAGCCATCGGCGAAGAAGAGCCCACAATGGAGCTGACGGAATCCGACATGGAGGAGCCGACAATCGACACGTCGGAAATCACTCCCGAGGATTTGGCCGGAACAACCGACGAATTTGGCGAGGAAAACGTTCTTCCCGAAGAAATCAGCGTTCCCAAAATTGACGACGACATCACGGTTGAGTCTTCAAGCAGCGACTTGATGGATTCCGTCGTAAACACTGACGAGGACTTTGGCGAAGAGCCCCAGCCCCAAGAACAGCTGAACTCCGAGGCCGTCGACGAGCTGCTGCAGGAAGACATTCCGATTTCGGAATCCTTGGACGAAGAAAAAATCAATTACATGGAAAGCGACGTTGTAAGCGTTGACGACATAGTCAAGGAAAACGTGGCGCTTGACAAAAGCGACGACGACGTTTCAATCGGCGTGGGCGACGACATCAACGCCGCCTTTGACGAAGCCGACGCGACGGAGTCCGACATCGCCGATACGGCCCTTGCCGAAAAGGACGCTTACGAAAATTCCGTCTCTGAAATAATGAAAGAAAACATTTCGTTGCAGGAAGACGGCGGCGACGACGTTTCAATCGGCGTGGGCGACGACATCAACGCCGCCTTTGACGAAGCCGACGCGACGGAGTCTGACATTGCCGATACGGCCCTTGCCGAAAAGGACGCTTACGAAAATTCAAAGTCGCTTGAGGAAGAATTCAATCTTGACGACGGAGAGAGCGAGGAAAACATTCCTGAGACCTTGGATCCAAGCGTGTTGGCGGCGCCCGCCGAGGAAAGCGCCAACGACGAGATAGACATGTCGATCTTTGACGAGCCAGTGGCGGAAGAGCCGACCGTGGCCCAAGAGG
>ONET01000128.1 GCA_900316905.1 uncultured Treponema sp. | reverse complement strand
CTCCTTCTTTTTTGTAGCCGTATTTTCGCGGCGTGAGTTTGTTCAAGAAAGGCGTGATTGAGTTCATGATCAAAATCGAGAACATTACGCCTTCGGGGTAGCCGCCGAATTTTCTTATTAGGAAGGTGAGCAAGCCGCAGCCCGCGCCAAAGACGATTCTTCCGTAAGAAGTGACCGGCGTCGTTACGTAATCGGTGGCCATAAAGACCGCGCCAAAGACAAGACCGCCCGACAACAGGTGGGCCAAAACGTCGCCGCCAGAGGCGAACATCAAGAGCGCGAAAGTTCCTACCATAAAGACCGGCGTTCTCCAATCCACGATTCTTGTCGCGATTAAGAAAAGCGCCGAAATCAAAATCAGCAAGATTGAAGACTCGCCGATGCAGCCGGCCTGTCGTCCGACAAACAATTGCCAGTAGTCAATGGCGGCGCCCGGCGTCGTGGCGCTAGTGACCGCGTCGGCCTGCTTTAATGTTGAAAGAATCGTAGCCGAGCTTGTCGCGTCGGGAAGGGGACTGATCCAAGAAGCGCCCATCGCGGCGGGGAAGCTTGCAACCAAAAAGGCTCGGCCTGTCAAAGCCGGGTTCCAAACGTTTGAGCCAAGGCCGCCGAAAAGCTGCTTGGCCACGATGATCGCAAAGAAAGAGCCCAAGATTGTCTGCCAAAGGGGCAGCGTCGGCGGCAATACCAAGGCCAACAAGAGGCCTGTTATCACGGCCGAGCCGTCGCCCGCGCTTTGCCTTTTCTTTGTGATTTTGTTGAAAAGCCATTCGCTTGCGACTGCCGTGGCGACGCTCGCGCAAATCGTAAGCAGCGCGGGGATTCCAAAAAGAATCACGCCGTAAACCGCTTCGGGCAGCATGGACAGGACAACCGCCCACATTACATGGCGCGTTTTTATTTTGCTCGCAATATGCGGTGAAGAAGAAAGCTGAATCATTTTGCGCCTCCGTTAGCGTTTTGGGCTTGGGCCGCCTTTTGCGCGGCCTCGGCCTTTTCGGCGGCGATTCTCGCGCGCTCAAGATTTTTTCCGATTCGGATTGTCTGAACCAAGCGGACTGTGGCCGGGCAAACGTAGGCGCAAGAGCCGCATTCGATGCAGTCCATGAGGCCGTATTTTTTTGCGGCGGCCAAGTCGTCCGCGTCAACCGAGCGGACAATCAAGGTCGGAGTCAAGCGCATCGGGCAAACGTGGACGCAGGCGCCGCAAGTGATGCAAGGCGTTGAGTCCGCCGTGTCGATTTCCTTTTTGGTTATTTTAACGACATTCTCATCGTCAACTTCTATGACGGACGGAATCAAGTCGCTTACAAGCGTTCCGATTGGAACCAAAAGGTTTTTTGGCTCCTTTACGCCGAGGCCGCTTACGGTAAAGGCGCGCTCGATGAGGGGCTTTCCAAGCCTAAAGGCGTCGCTGATCGCGCAAACGGTTCCGACGTTGCAAACAACGCAGCCCGCGCTTGCAGGAAGGCCGCCGGCCTTTACCTCGCGGCCAGTGACGGCGGTGATTACGTTCTTTTCAGCGCCTTGCGGATACTTTGTCTTTACGACAACGACCTCGACTTTTTCCTTGCCTGCGTCGGCGGCTTTTTTGGCGGCCTCCTCAAGCTTGGGAATAAGATGGGCCTTGTTGCTTTCCAAAACAATCTTTGCTTTTCCGCCGACGATTTTTTGGACAATCAAAAGGCCGTCGATCACCTTGCTGGCAGCCTCGTCCATCGTCTGCTCGTCAACGGTAAGGTATGGCTCGCATTCGGCGGCGTTAAGCAAAACGTAGTCTATCTTGCAATCCTTTGGCGGGTTCAATTTTACGTGAGTTGGGAAGGACGCTCCGCCCATTCCGCAAATGCCCGCGTCCTTTACGCGCGCCAAGGCCTCTTCCTTTGAGCAGGAGAATGGGTCAAGCGGCGGCATGAAAGTCTCGCCCGAGGCGGGGGCTTCGTCTGCGGCGATCACTATGCAGGGAACTTCCGAGTTTGCGGTTGAAAGGTTTGAGACGATTTTCTTTACCGTTCCGCTTACAGGGGAGTGGACCGGAGCGCTTACAAAGGCGTCGCTTTTTGCGATGACTTGTCCGCGCGCCACTTTGTCGCCAACGGCCACGACCGGCTGGTTTGGCGCGCCGCCCATCGTTATGGGAATTGTGAGCGTTTTGGAAGCGGGGAAGGCTGCTGTTATTTTCTTTCCTTCCGCCAATTCCTTATGCTCGGGAGGGTAAATTCCCCCCTTAAAGGTGAATGTTTTCATTGATAAAAGTTCTCCAA
>ONET01000076.1 GCA_900316905.1 uncultured Treponema sp. | reverse complement strand
GAATCCCGGTCATAAAGTATTTGTCGTGCAACCCCAGCACCCAGGCGCGCGACCTAAAAAAACTGCAGGACGCGGGCTACAAGATCAGCGGCCTTACGCTTTTGGACTTTTATCCGCAGACCGGACACCTAGAAAGTTTGGCAACTTGTATCAAAAAGTAGACATTTGGAGCCTTAAATTGTATGATTTTGTAGACAAGTTAAGACATTTTCTAGCTTTTTTCGCCGTTTTTTGCTTTTTTTATGGCGGAACTTGGGCGCAAGGCCAAAGCGTTTTGACGGACCTTGACCTTTCAAAAACTCCGTACTCTTGGCTTTTAGTGTCAAGCGGAAGCGCCGTATGTCGGCCTATAAAGACAAGCTACGGCTGGCTTGACTTGACCGAAGGAAAGATGGCCTCGGCCTTTACGGAAAGCGGTGCCGTCCTATGGCAGCAAGGCCTTCCAGCCCAGGCGGCCGGCCTCGCTTGCGCGGACCAAGACGGCTTTGCAGCCGTTTTGCTAAAAGGAAGGCGCCTCTGCCTTTTGAATCCAAGCGGCTTGGTCCTATGGCAAAAAACGCTGGACTTTGAGCCAAAAGCGAATCCCCTTTTTGGAAGGGACGGCAGGTTCTTTGTCTTTGGAAAAAGCGAGGCCGCCGCCTTTGGAATGAACGGCGTTCAAAAATGGAAGGAAAAAACCGAGCCGCTTTCCGCGACGCTTTGGCCCATGCAGCTGGACGACGGAAGCATTTTGCTCTTTTTGGAAGAAGCCCAAGGCTCAAAAAGCGTCGGCCTTAGGCTTAGCCCCTTTGGCGCCGTCCTGGAAAGAATAGTGTTTTCGGGCCTTGTCTCCGCCGCCTGCTCATTGGAGAACGGAGTCCTACTTTGCTTTTCGGACGGAAGCGCGGGGCTTTGCTCCGTAGACAAGGGCGAGGCGAAGTCAAAATGGGTCATAAAGGGCTTGGGGCCGGGCCAGAATCCGCGCTTTTTTCCGATAGACGCCTTTCGGGCGGCGCTTGCCTTTTCTGGCGCCGGAGGAAGCAGGCTGGCCGTCATAAACACAAAAAAGGCGGCGGCCGAAAGCGCCTTTGAGGCGGCCGACATCAAGGGCCTTGAATACGCGCAAGCGTATGGCGACGAAATTTTTTTGGCCGCCGCCGATTTTGGCGCCCTCTACACGCTGGCTGGAAAAAGGACGCGGGGGGCGTCGTTTCCGGCCAGGACAAAGAAATTCAACTGGGACTACGTCCTTTACGGCCGGGGCGGAAACATAATCTTCACGTCGCGGAACTGGAGCGTGGCGGGCTGGAGGCTTTTAAAGGCTTCCCGACCGGCCGCGTCCGAAAGCTATGGCTCAAAGAGAAAAAACTACAAGGATTTTTACAAGGGGCAAAGGAACGACTTTAGGCTTGTCCAAGAGGCCGCTTCCGAAAGCCGCGCCGCCGCTCTAAAAAAAGGCGGATACGGAGAGAATGAAAAGGACTACCTTTTTGCAAGCGACGCGGTCATTGGCGGCATGTTTGAAAAGTTGATGAAGAAAAACAGCCTAGGAGGCTCCATAGGGGCCTTGGGCGGAGAAGACCTTTACTCCTTTAGCCTTGCCCAAGAAAGCGCCTGCGTCGGCGCGCTGGGACTTTTTGGCTCGGCCGAAGCCGCGCAAACATTGGCCAAGGTCTTGTCCACATGCAAGGACGAAAGCGTCTTGATTCCGGCCCTTAAGGCAGTCCAAGACTGCGGCTACGACCCGACGGGAGCGATTATGGATTCAATTGAAAGCCTTGTTGCAGGCGCCCTTCCCAGCCAGGAGACGCTTTTAAAGGAAGCCTGCGACTCCCTTTATTCGCTTTGCCGCTTCATGGGCAGGCCGGCGATAAACAAAAAGGGCCTTAAGATTTTGGCCTCCTTGCGCCTTCCGCAGTATCCAAGTTCCGCAAAGGAAGAGGCCAGAAATGTGTACGAAAAACTTGCAAAATTGAAATTTTAGATATATAATGAACGAAGGAGCATAATAATGAAAAAAATCGCGCTTGGAGCCATTGCGCTCGCGTTGTCGGCCGCGCTTTTCGCAGCCACGGTTGACGAGAACGAATTGAAGTCTGTAAGCCAGACAATTGAATTTGAAAACTACACCGGCCCGCACGCCCGCGTCGACACGCTTGAGGCGATCAAGGGCATCGGAAGCGGGCTTGGAAAGCAAATCGCCGGCGACTCCACAAAGGCCGCAAGCGCGGGAAACCAAGCCAAGTATTTTGTAATCCACGCCATTGACCCAAACGTCAAGGAAAAGCTTGACGCGGACATCTTGGTTTTGGGAGCCAACGCGGAAGTAGACCACATCAGGAACTTGCGCCACATCATCGCCTCGTACCTTGCGGCCGCCTACTCGTACAGCGAAGCCGACGCGGAGGCCATAGCCACGTTTGTGACGGTCTACAACGCCGTCTACCGAAAGAATTTGGACGCCTTCAAGGGAAAGTACAAGGACGTGGTATTGAACAACCTTTCCGCCGAAAAGTGCGGACTTTCCACAAAATGGTCCGACTGGCCCGGCGCCTCGCAAATCGTGATTCCGGTTTCGGACGCTTCCGGCGGACTTAGCGCGGTTGACACAAGCGTGATAAGCGACAAGGAAGTCGTAAACTCGATGAAAGAGGAAGACGGAAAGAACATCGACGACCGCAAGCAAATGGTCGACATAAAGGAGCGCGAGGCTGAAAAGGCCAGCGAAAAGGCGCAGGAGGCCCAAAAGCAGGCCACCGAAAAGCAAAAGGCCGCCGACGCTGAAAAGCAAAAGGCTGAAGAAAAGAAGCAGGAAACTAAGGAAGCCCAAAAGAAGGCCGACGAAAGCCAGAAAAAGGCTGACGAGGCAAAGAAGAAGGCCGACGAAAATCCCAAGGACAAAGAGGCCCAAAAGGAAGCCCAAGAAGCCCAAAAAGAGGCTGACGAGGACAAGAAGGCCGTAGAGGAAGCGAAGGCCGAAGAAAAGGCCGCCGAAGAAAAGGCCGAGGAAAGCCAGAAGGAGGCGGACGAAGCCAAGCAGGAAGCTGAAGTCCAGCAAGCCGCCGCCGACAAAAAGCAAAACGAAGCCCAAGAGGAACGAAAGGAAATAGCCAAGGACCAGCAAACTGTTGCCGCGGCGGAAAAGGCGGCGGAAGCGGCTCCAAGCGTTTACGGCTTGAAGCTTGCCAACGCCAAGAGCCTTGACTCGCAAATAGTAAGGGTCAACACCGACACCGGCGTTGTCATGAAGCAAAGCCCCGTCAAGGTAATCAAGGGCCGCGCCATGTATCCTAGCGCCGACGGCTTTATCGCGGTCGCCGGAGAGAATTCCGGAAAAGGCGCCGTGAAGCTTGTTATAATTGACAAGGATTCTCTTGAAATAATAAAGGAATCGGACGAAACGCTTTCAGATGATTCAGTCTTGCTTGAAGACGGCGGAAGCTACTTGGTTGTGATCAAGGAAGGCCCGGGCTTTGTGGCCGCAAAATACGGCGCCGACCTCAAGCTTCTTGTAAAGAGCCCGGTTCCAATCAATCCGTCGTCGCCGATTGTGAAAACTTCCGCCGGCTACATGGTGACCGACTTGACGGGAAACCCGCTTGTCCTTAACATGAACGACTTGACCATCACGGCAAAGCAGGTTCTTGGCGCCGCCAAGAACTTGACCGTACAGCAAGGCACAAACGAGCGCTAATCAATCCTCTCCGTCTTTCGCCCGGTTCTCAAACTTGGTGTAAGACGGAAGGTAGGTCAATTCAACGTTGCCCGTGGCGCCGTTGCGCTGCTTTGCCACTATAAGCTCGGCGTCTTGGGCAAGGATTGTAGGATCTGTCAAACGGGCGCGGTGCAAGAACATGACCACGTCCGCGTCTTGCTCGATTGAGCCGGAACCTCTAAGCTGGGCCAAGTTGGGCTTTTCGCCTTCCGCCTCGCGGCCCACTTGGCACAAGGCTACGATCGGTATCTTCAATTCGCGCGCCAAAGCCTTGAGAGACTTTGAAACTTCGCTTTGCGCCTCGTAAACTTTCGCGTTGGCGTTTTCCGTGCCAATCAAGCCCATGTAGTCAATGAAAATTATTTTCACTCCCTTGTCCACAACAAGGCGGCGGGCCATGGCGCGCAAGTCCAAAAGCTGCATGTTGGGCTGGTCTACAATGTACAGGGGCGTCGTGTAAATTTTTCCGGCCGCGTCCTGCAACTTTTGGAAGTCGCTTAGGCTGAGCAAGCCGGAACGAAGCTTTCCGCCAGGCACGCGGGACACTTGGCTTAACAGACGCTGGCCAATCATGTTGTAGGACATTTCCAGCGAGAAAAATCCGCAAGGTATTTTCTTTTCTATGGCTATGTGCTGCATCATGGAAAGCGCCATGGCTGTCTTTCCGATTGAAGGGCGCGCGCCAAGAACAATCATTTCTTCGTTTTGGAAGCCGCTTGTCATTGTGTCCAAGCCGCCAATTCCGCTGGGGATTCCAGTAAGCGCCTCTTTCTTGTGGTAGCGCTCCTCGATTAAATTAAGGGTCTCGATGATATAGGCTTGCGGCTCGTGGACTTGAACCGTGTCGTTTCTTTCGCTAAGGCTGAAAATTTTCTTTTCGGCTTCCTCAAGTATATGGCGGCTTTCGCGGCTTTTGTCAAAGCTTGTAGCCTTGATTTCTTCGGCCATGCGTATAAGGTCGCGGCGGGCGGCCATGTCCAAGACAATTTGCGCGTAGTATTCTATGTTGGCGCTGGTGGGAACGGTGTCGGACAGGGACGCGATGTAGGCCGCCCCGCCCGCCTCTTGCAGCTTGTTGGTTTTTGTAAGCTCGTTTATAAGCGTCAAAACGTCGCCGTGAACGTTTTGGGTAAAAAGCGAAATCATCGCCTCAAAAATCAACTGGTTTTGGTAGGAAAAAAATCGGTCGCTTTGGAGCATTGAAACGATATTGTTCACCGAGCTCCAGTCCAAGAGCATGGCGCCCAAAACGGCTTGTTCGGCCTCCAAGTTTTGCGGCGGAACTTTGTCCTTTAATCCTTGATATTCCATAGATTTTCCCCTTTTTTTCTACCAGTTTTCAACAAGTTTTTAACAATCCGCCGCGCGCATTTAAAGACGACAAAAGCGACGGCTCCCGGGGGAACTGTCGCTTTTGTTTTTTTGCCTTATGTCAAGAGGCGGCTTTAGTTGGCGTTTTCGCCTTCGGCAGCCTTTTCTTCGGCAGGAGCTTCGGCGGCCTTCTTTTCGGCGCGAGGCTTTTTCTCAGGCTCTTTTTTGCTTTCGTCAACCTGTCCCTTGACTTCGATGTGAACTTCGGCGACGGCGTTTTCGTAAAGCTTTACGCTGACCTTGTAAGTTCCTGTCTGCTTGATGGCGTTTCCAGGAATTTCAATGCGCTTGCGTTCAAACTCAAAGCCTTCTTTGGCAAGCAAGTCGATGACTGTCTGCGAGCTGACGGCTCCATAGAGCTTTCCGCCGGCGCTGGCAGGAACTGTGATTGAAAGCGCCAAGGCCTCCAACTTTTCCTTGTCGCTCTTGGCGGCCTCGCGCTTGGCGGCCTTGCGGGCTTCGATGTCAGCCTTGCGGCCCTCGAAGATGGCGACTACTTCCGGAGTGTACGGAAGAGCCAAGCTGCGCGGGAACAAAAAGTTGCGGGCGTATCCGTCGGCAACGATTTTTACGTCGCCTTCCTCGCCCAAGTGGTTTACGTCTTTGTTAAGAATTACTTTCATTTTCTTACGCTCCTCGTTAAAATTAGTCCGCTACGAACGGAAGCAAGCAAATGTTGCGGGCGCGCTTGATGGCGCTGGCAAGCTCTCTCTGGTGCTTGGCACAAGTTCCGGTTATGCGGCGAGGAAGAATCTTGCCGCGCTCTGTTGTGTAGCGGCGCAAGCCGTCGGCGTCCTTGTAGTCAATCTTTGTCTTGTTAGAGCAAAAGCGACATACTTTTTTGTGGAACGCGAACTTGCCTTTGGCTCCGCGTCCGCGTCCTTCGCCGTCGCGGCCGGCTTCGGCGAGGTTCTTTTCGTTTGTGATAGACGCGTCTACGTCTTTATTTTCTACAGGTTCTACTGTCTGATCTGACATAATTTTCTCCTATAATTTTAGAATGGAATGTCTTCCGGGAATCCGCCGTCATCCGCAGGATAAGGCGCGTCGTTGGCAGAATAGCTTGGAGCAGACGCTTGGGGTCTTGGTTGGAATCTTGGCGCGCCACCTAAATCAGAGCCGCTAGAGGCTCCTTCGCCCTTTCCGCCCAAAAGCTGGACATTGTTGGCCACAATCGTGACCCTGCTGTTTGTCTTTCCGTCCTTTTCCCAGCGATCTTGCTTTAGATATCCGTCAACGGCAATCTGCTTGCCCTTTAATAGGTAGGGCTTTAGATTTTCCGCAGTTTTTCCCCAAATTGTGATGTCGAAATAGTTTACTTCGTCGCTCCATGAGCCGTCCTGGCCTTTTTTGCTGCGGTTCACGGCCACGCTAACATTGGCGCGAGCCGTTCCGTTTGGCAAATAAGCGAAGGACCTTTCGTCCGTGCCCAAATCGCGGGTAAGTCTTCCAATAAGAACAACATGATTCAAGTCTGTCATAGACGACCTCCTGGAGTTTTTGAAATTTACTCTTCGACAAGAACGAACATGTATTTGAGCAAGTCGTTGTTCAATTTAAGCTGCGCGGAAATTTCTGCAATCTTGCCGGGGTTTGCGTTGACATTCATCAAAACAAAGCGGCCTTTCTTTTGCTTCTTGATTTCGTAGGTCAAATCGCGGTCGCCAAAAGGCTCTTCCTTTGCGATTTCCACTCCAAACTGCGAAAGGACCTGCTTTACGGCATCCAATCCCTTCTTGGACCGATCTTCGTCTAACGGAAAGATGGTCATAAGTTCATACTTTCTCATAAAAACTCCTTATGGTCTTTATAGGCGCATATGCGCCCGGAAACTGCTCACGGCAGCTTCAAGGTGGTGATGTTTCGACAGTTTATCAAAAAAACGCGCTCTTTGTCAAGGGATAAGGAATTTTTGCCGATATATAATTGAGGAACTTTGAAAAATATGAAAGCAAAACTTTTTTTTGTCCTATTGTGCGTTTCCTTCGCTTGCGTCTGCGCGTCCTGGGCGGCATCAAATTCAAAAATTCAAAAGATGCAGGAACTTATTGAAAGCGGTTCATTTAAGCAAATAAAAAGCTACATAACAAGGAACAGGGATCTGGCCTCCGAAAAATTCGGGCCCAATGAAAATTCGATTCTTATGGAGGCGCTTGAAAAAGAACGCGACTATGACGTGATAAAGCTTTTGCTAGAGGCGGGAGCCAGCCCAAAGGCGGAAAACGCCAACGGAGACAGCGCCGTGACTTTGGCGGCCAAGCTTGGCGCCGACCAAAAAATCTTGGACGCGCTGATTTCATACGACACAGTCCTTCCCTTCCAGCGCAAGAACAGGATTCTAAAAGAGAACGCCGAAGGACTTTCGGCCTTGGACTACGCCAAGCAAAACGCAGACCAAGCGCAGATGGAAACGATAAACCATTATCTTGGAATAGTCGACGTGGCATCCCCGGCGCCAAAGGCGGAGGAAGTTCCGGCAAAAGAAGAGCCTGCAAAAAGCCAAGAAACGGCGGAAGCAAAAGAGGCGCCCGTTGAGGAAACTGCGGCAGAAGCGGCTCCGGCGGCGGAAGTTTTGCAAGTGGCGGCGGCGGCCGCAGCGGCGCGCGTGACAAAGCCTTACAAAAAGCTTTACTTGTTTGAAGGCATAGAAGCCTTTGACACTTACAACGCCGCCGAAGAAAAGAAGGTGGAGCTTATTCCGGAGCCAAACAAGCAGGACAAAAACGGAAGGACTCTCTTGCACAAGGCGGCAAGCCAAGACGACATAGAAAAGATATTGCTTTTAAAGGATTCAGGCGCGGACTTTTGCTTGGCCGACAACGACGGCTACACTCCCCTTATGTACGCCGCGCGCTTTGCGAAAAAAATCGAGACAGTCGCCATCTTGCTTTCAAACGGAGCTTCCGCCAAGGAAAGGAACAAGTTTGGCTTGAGCGCGGTCGAGATCGCGGCTGCCGACAACAAGAACCCCGAGATTGTCGCCGCCCTCTTGGCCAAGAGCCAAAAAGAGGACGTTAAAAAGGCTTACGTGACCGCCGTTGGCTTGGGCCGGCCCAACAAGATAATTCAAAAATTCTTTGACGCCGGAATGAGCCCCAACATGATTTACAAGGGAAAGAGCGTCTTGATGTACGCGGCGGAAAGCAACGCTCACACAGACTGCATAAAGCTTCTTTTGGAAAAAGGAGCGGATTCCACAATGCTCACAAGCGACTGGAAGGACGCCTTTTGGTTCGCGCGGCAAAACCCAAGCCTTCCAAAGAACGACGTTTATTGGTCGCTCAACAATTCGGAGAAGAACTGATGCGCATTACAGGCGGACAGCTTAAAGGAAGAATCATAAAATGCCCGGACGGAGTCATTCGCCCGGCAATGGACAGAATGCGCGAAAGCGTCTTTGCCATTCTTGGAGACCTTAGCGGAAAAAGCTGGCTGGACTTGTTCAGCGGCTCGGGAACAATCGCGATCGAAGCGGTTTCGCGCGGGGCGGCGGCGGTGGAACTTTGCGAAAAAGACCGCCTTAAAATCAAGACGGTCTTGGACAACGTTTCTATAACAGAAAAAGAAATGGGCGTAAAAATAAAGTGCCACTTTATGGCGGTCGAATTGTTTGTAAAAAGATGCAAGAACAAATTTGACTACATTTTCTTTGACCCGCCCTTCCCTTACAAATTCCACGAGCAGCTCATAGCCGAAGCCGCCAAGCGCGAATTGCTTTTGCCGGGCGGCGCGATTATGGTGCACAGGCCAGAAGAGCATTTTATGCCCGACGCGATAGAAAACCTTGTCCGCTTTGACCAGCGCGTCTACGGCCGCAGCATCGTAGACTTTTACAAGCGCTCCGAAGACGCGGCCCAGGCTTAGCTTTTGTAAAACAATGAGCGGATTTCGCGGGCGTAGATTTTTTCTATCGCGTGGCGCATGACGACTTGCTTTCCGTTTATTTCCTTTCCGATTTTAAAGCTTTCGGGCAGCAAAACAAATTTCGCCACGCGTTCGCAAGTCCTAAAGCCGTTCTTGTCGTCAACCAAGTTGTCTATCTCGCCGCGAATCAAATTGTAGGTTTCGCTCGCGTTTAAAAGGCTTTCGTAGGAATCGCAGTAAACGCGGTTTTCGGCCGCGTAAGCCAAAAGCGCGTCCTTGTTTGGAACGATTAGAGCCGCGATGTATTTTTTGTCCTGGCCCACGACTACAGCCGACTCTATGAATTTTGAGCGGCAAATCGCGCTTTCAACGACCTGCGGCTCTATGTTCTCTCCGCCAAGCAAGACAATCGTGTCCTTGGCGCGGCCGGCGATTGTGATTTCGTTCCTGGAAGAAACGATGGCAAAGTCGCCGGTGTTTATCCAGCCGTCCTTGTCTATGACCTTTTGCGTAAGGTCGG
This sequence comes from uncultured Treponema sp., assembly GCA_900316905.1. GTDB lineage: Bacteria > Spirochaetota > Spirochaetia > Treponematales > Treponemataceae > Treponema_D. Next base: position 1,455 of record ONET01000076.1, on the reverse strand, counting down.
GGCGGCGGTAGTAGCCCTTCATCACTTGCCGGCCGCGCGCAAAGAGAATGCCTTTTTTGCCGGCTTTAAGCGGAGTGGAGCTTAGCGGCACGCCGTCCTTTTGCGCCACGACCTTGACTTGCGCCGAAGGAAAGACGCGGCCGATGCAGCCGGAAGTCAAATGCCGGGGATTTCCCAAGGCCAAGAATGGCGCGGTTTCCGTCATGCCGTAGCAGTCAAGCATGGGAACCCGTATCGAATAAAAGAAAGAGCTTGTGTCAATTTGCAAGGAGCCGCCGCCAGAAATGACGGCCGTGATTCGCTTTCCAAGCAGCCTTTTAAATCCCTTGAAGCAAATTATGAAGCACAAAAGCTGGAAGGGCGACAAAAGGATGAGCGGAACAAAGCCCTTTATGTGGTCAAGCAAGCGGGCGCGCTTTGAATAGCGGCATATTTGCCCTGTAAAGCTTTGAAAGGCCCAGCCCCAAGCCACGCCCACTGACATTGAAAATTTAAACAAGGCAAGCGGAAAGCTTCCTTTCTTTTTGATGGAACGGTAGCAGCTTTGAACAAAGGCGTCCCAGAGGCGCGGCACTCCGACAATCCATTGAGGGTTGACTTCCATGATGTCCTGGGTGATTGTGCTGATTGCGGGCTTGGAATAAGCCACGCCGCTTTTTAGCGCGACTATGCAGTAAAGGTAGGCGCGCTCCATTATGTGCCAAATCGGAAGGATGGAAAGCCAAATGTCTCCTTCGCGCGCGGTCACAAGCACGTCCTTTATGACCTTCTTCCAAGTCGATGAATTTGTGGACTCTGATTCCGGCCATCGCGGCGCGCTCCATCGTAAGCTCTCCGGGCGTGTCGAACAAGACCGCGTCCTTTAAGTCGGGAACTTCCTCCACTTTTTCCAACACCTTGTCCAGTTGGCGTTCGTTTTCAAAGAAGCAAAGGCGGCAGTTGGTGAAGCCGAGTATGAAGCGGATTTCAGTTCCCATCGAGTCGCAGCCGCGCGGAACGTCCGCCGCGCCCAAGGCCAAGAGCGCGAAGTCGGTCAAAAGCCATTCGCGCCTGTTGTCGCTTATAAGGCCCACCAAGTCGCCTCGGCAAACGCCATATTCGCGAAGCACGCAGGCCAAGTCCAAAACGCGGCGGTAGACCAATTGATAGTTGTGGGATTCAAATTTACCAAGCTCGTTTTTAAAGGCCTGCAGCGTGATGTCGGGACATTCGGCCGCGCGCTTCTTTAAAAGCAAGGGCAAATTTTTGGGCAAAGTTTCCTTGTGAGACAGATGAAGCATTTCCTTTACTTTGGTCATTTTGCCCATAATTTTTTTATTATAGGTCAAATCGGCAAGAAAATCAAGGGAGCGTTGTCCTGTCATTGCCGGGCTTGCCCCGGCAATCTTTCGCAAGCGCATAATTCCGAAAAATTTTTACGATTTTTCCGCAAAACAGGCGCGAAAACGCGCGATC
>ONET01000002.1 GCA_900316905.1 uncultured Treponema sp. | reverse complement strand
TTGTTTGTGGCATGCTGCCACTTGGGGTTTGGTTATTCTTCAAGTATGCAGCAAAATCCACGATTTGCAACATCTGAGAGACTCGCCATATTGTATTCAAGGCCGCGACCGCGCCTATGACTACGCGGCCAGGAGCGAAATCCAGGCGGCCCGTCTTTTGAATAACAACGCCAAGAAAGGTGAAAAATGGCGGGCCGGAAAGGTTTACCAGATTTCCGTGATGAATTTTCACTATAAAAGAGGTGACAAAAGCGAAAGCGCGTGGTATACTATGAAAGATAAGAATGGCATCGAGCTAGCGGCCAAATTGAACGTAATTTTCATTGATTTGCTCACAATAAAAAAACTTGTCGGTACGCCAGTAGAAAAACTTACGCCCTTGCAAAAATGGGGCCTGTACCTTTCCTATGCCGATGACGAGAGCGAGACTGACTATGTAAACAAAATAGTCCAAAGCGAGGATGGAATTATGGAAGCGAACAGAATAGCGGAAAAGATGAGCGACGACGACGCATATTGGTTCCGCCAAAACTCTATCGACACATTTTGGCGCGACTATTACAGCGAAATCGACGCAGTAAAAGAACAAGGCGCCCAGCAAAAGGCCGTGGAAACCGCCGCCAATCTCAAGACTTCAGGCGTGGACATAAACATAATAGCAAAGTGCGTGGGTCTAAGCGTTGAAGAAGTCAAAAAGCTTTAATCCGCCCGCATAGACCTTGCCCCCACTCATTCTGACACATTCTTATTTTAAAAAGAGTAGAAAAAATACAAGGGTTTTTAAAACATTTGGGATGGGATGGGGTCTAATTATTAGGACTGTCTAAAAATTCGCCGAGTCTCGTCCCGGCCATAGTTTTAGACAAATCTAAAAAAAGGATTTACGAGCCATGAAACCTATTAAACTCTTTTCCACGCTAAAAAGCGGCGTTGGAGCGGCGGCGTTGGCTATAGCGGCGTTTGCCTTTCTTTCATGCCAAAACATGACCACCCCTCCAGCAGCCACAATGGTGGCCACCGCGTCCAAAACCCTTTATCCGCCCACCTTCCCGGAACACACCACTGACAACGAAGGAAACCCCATCGCGGTCACCTACGCCGAGCGCTACTACACCGTAAGCCAAGGCCAAAAACGCAAAATCAGCCTTTCTTGGACGCCGGTAGGCATAGCAAAATACTACGAAGTTTATGCGGCGGAAAACATAACAGACACATTTGTTAAAGTCGGCGAAACTACTAAGACGGAATTTGACGACAGCGTCGGCTCCGGCAAAACCTACTATTATAAAGTGCGCGCGGCCAACTCCAGGGGCGAATATTCCGAGTTCAGCTCCGTAGTTAGAGGCACAAGCCTCGCCACGCCCGCAATCACGGACATATCAATTTTGGACACAAGCGCGACTATATTTTGGTACATGGGGAACGTGAGCCTTGACAGCTACGTAAAAAATCTTGTCTATGAAATCCACGCGTTTAAGGACAGCGAAGAAAAGGTCGTCACCTTCGAAGCGTGGGACGCGGCCAACGAGCGCGCCATAGAGGAATACACTTTTGAAAACCTGAGCGGAAATTCTGAATACATGTTCAGAGTTGACGCGTACACAAAGGCCGACACAAGCAAAATCGAATCAAGCCCAAAGGTCTCGCAAAAAACGCTGTCGCTGTACAAGCCGGTTTCGCCTGAATTCACGGCCAGCCAAGGCGAATCAGTCCAAAGCGTAAAGCTAAGAATAAAACTTCCGACAAAGATACAAGTTCAAGAAGAAGCGGACGTAGAAAACGATTACCCAATTTGCTTCAAGGTACAGCGCAAAAAGAACAATGAGGAAGAATGGTCTACAATCGTCCCCTGCCTTTACTTTACTGGAAAGCTCGCGGCTCCGTCAAAAGATGACTATGACTCCTATAAAGAAGGCGATGTAATTGAATGGGAAGATTCCGTCATCGCAAGCGCCAACTCAATAAAACGAGGCATAAAATACGATTACCGCGTCATTTCATGCGTGGACTTAAATTTCAGCAAGGTAAACACATATAACTTCAGCTCCACAGTGGAAAGCAAGGAAAAGGACGCCAACATCGCCACTGGCTGGGCCGCTTACGAAGCGGCTTTTGCCGTCAAAGAAATACAGCGAACTATAAATCCAAACAACAGCGATTACATCTCAAATGTCGCGGTAACATTTACCGCCAGCTGGGACGCGCTTGGAAAAGATTCGCTCTATAAATTTGCCGTCAAGCAAGACTTTAAGAGAGCCAGCGACAACGCGGAAGGAAGCGCATGGCTTTCTGACGCGCAGGGCAACAAAATGTTTGACACTGCGGAAGCGGTAAACGCCTTGGTCGCAAACTACGACTTGACATCGGGCGCGGAATTCTTGTGCGGAACTTATGAATACACGCTTTACATAATTTCCAAGGAATATACAAATCCGTCAACCGCCATCGACTCAAACAATTACTTGACATGCACAAAAGACAGAAACAAAGTTTCCGTTTCAGAAAACGCTAATCTTCCAAACGCGGACTTGCAGGCTGAAGGCGGTTGGACCAACAAGGCAAAGCTTTCTTGGTTTGCTGAAAGCGGAGTGTCTTACAAATTGTTAAAGACCGACATTACCGCCGGAACGGCTGAAACGACTATAGACAACGACCAAATTTTGACAGGAATCGGCGCTACAGAATTCCCGCTGGGAACGCAAACCAATTTTTATGACACGGATGTTGTAAGCGGACACAAATACAGCTATACCCTTGAGGCGGCAAAAGGCTCTTCAAAAAGCGTTTCTTTGGCTCAAACAGTGGAAACTCTTGGAACCGCCGCGCCTAGCGTAAGCCGCCGCTATTACAATCAAATCGTCGTTTCTTGGCCAACAGTCATGGCCGCGCAACACTATGACATAACGCTTGGAAAGAAGAACGATTTTGGAAACGGCGCCAGCATCACATTGGATCAAGCCGGTCAAGTGGTAAGCTCAAGCCTCTCCGACGGCTCAAGCGCCGAAGTTGAGCTTGAGTCAGACGTAATCACCCTTACAATCAAAAAGCCATACGGCTTTAACGACGCGACGCTTTCTGGAAAGGCTTCGGACATAGAAATAGAATCAAGCAGCGATGTTGGAAAGGACACGACTAAAGCCAAAAAATCTGTTTGGACCATCGGGCCCGCCACTACGGCGATTGCCGGAACCGACACTACGCAAAGAAAAGGCGACAATATCACAGTCACATGGAGAGGCTTGGAAGGCGCCGCAGGATATGCGGTATATAGAACCCGCCAAGCGATACCCGGAAGCGTTGATAAAGACGGAAACGTTTCAAACCTGGCCGCGGAAAAAACCGACGTTTATTATGTAAGCGCCGACGCGACCACTGTAAAAGTCAACGAAACAGCAGACGCCGGAAACGCGGCGATTGTGTCAAAAACGGCCGACAGCGCCGGCGCCACATACACGCTTACCGACAATTACACAGCTTCGGACGATCCCGACCAATGGAAGACAAGCCAATCATACATAGGCCTTGGCATAAAATACACATACACGGTTTTGCCGGTCTTGGAAGAAAGCGACGCCAAATCCATTTCCGACAACCTTATGGAAGAATGCGCCGTCGCGGGCGAACCCTACAAAAACTTCTCAAAAATCCAAACTCTTGGATATACGACAGGCTTTGGCCTTAACCTTGAGGCGTCAAAGGCAGAATACACGGACCGCGTAGTTCTTACATGGGACGCGCCTGCAAACAACGACAAAAAACCGCGCGATCCGACAGTATATTATAAGGCCAAGAAAGATGCCGACTGGACAAAAATCGCTGACTTGGATTCTACAATAAATTACTATATACTCAAGAAAGATATCTTGCCTGATAATGTCAAATTAGAATCAATGGAGTTTGCGGTTACATACAACGGAAGCTTTGCCACATCAACAACCACAACGGGCATAGACAGCGCCTACAAAGATTATTTGGCAAAAATAGAAGACGCTCGAATTGTTATAGGCGAAGCTAAAAACGTTGGCTACCTGTTCACTTTTCCGGAATTGCAAGGATCTAAGGAAGAAAAAGCTGACTATTCTGAAACAGCCACTTGGAAAACATACAACACGGAAAGCAATGTGGACCGCGCTGTCGGACCAGAAAACTACAGCTTAAAGCTAAAAAACCTTAACAACAACTCTGACTACAAAACATTGGTCATCTACGACGCAAAAGGCGAAAATGGAACTGTGCAAAATTACTCTTGGGGAGACGCAAGCATTACGGCAGAGGCAGCGTCAGGAACAGAAGCAAGAAAAGTCACTGTAAAGCCAAACTTCTTGAATAACGATGCCGGCGTCGGCGTCCACAACGGCTTGCTCAAAGTTCAACGCGACTACAAGCACTATTATCAGATTGTGGCCACAAGGACAAGCAAGGCGGACCTTTATAAATTCAGCGAATTTGACGACAGCGTGATAGAAAAGCCTGATTCAACAGTGACGGCTTACAGCGAAGATTATGCTTGTCGTAAAATCACAAACCAAGAATTTGCCAAATGCGTTTCGCTGATTGTGGCTGACGCTTTGCATAAGGTTAGCGGCAAAGAAGGAACGCTAGACTCCAAATATGGAAGCGGAACTTTCAAAACCAATGTGCCATATAAAACTGCTGTTCCCGCTGTATACAATATAGAATATAAGTTCGAGAACTTCAAGAATATTTTCGCAAAGCTTCCAGGAAGCGATTCCCCTCTTCAAAGCGATTTTACTCTAAATGGCACTTCAACCAAGGAAGATGGCTATACATACTCTAACATAGTATATCAATTGGGATCATGCGCGATATCTGTCACTCATGAAACTGGATTTAAATCTTATCAAGGAACTGTAACCTTAGCGGCGGGAAGATATCATGGCTATATGACTTATGTTGTTGTTCCAAATTATGAAACAAAATGGGATTTGTCCTTGAAGTTCAAAAACCAAACAACAGGCGCGATAGAAGAAACAGTTACAGCAAGCGATGACGCTGATAAATTTAAGCTATGGTTCCCATTCGCGCTTTGGACAGATTTGGGCGAAACGCAAAACAACGGTACGGGAAATTTCCCGACTATGAGCGGCACTTGGTGGCAGGATCAATAAATGAAAAAAACAACATTCTTTAAACAAAAAGCTATAATGACTTTTGCCGCGGCCGCTTTGTCCGCCGCGCTGTTGGCAGGCTGCTCCGACATGTTCCAAGAGCGCGTGCCCATGCAGCAAGCCACAAACGGCGCCACGCTCAGCAAAATGTTTGAGGCCAAGCTGGAGATAGAAAAGCTCGCTTCTCCAAGCCAAGTCTTTGTGACAAACGGCGAATACAGCAACAAAATTATTGTCAACTGGGAAAAGGTTCAATACGCCCGCTCCTATCGCCTTGAGCGCGCCAAAGCCACGGAAAAAAACACGGACGGCAGTTGGAAGATTCCTGACGAAGGCGCCTTTGAGGCTTTGCCCCACTCGTCATTTATTGTAGGAACAAGCTTTACCGACACAATCATAGACGATACGCCCGCCAACCGCCTAAACTACTCCAACGAAGCCTACAACTGCGCTTATTTTTACCGAGTCCTTGCCGAAAACAAAATCGACAAATACGAAGAAAGCGATTGGTTCCCAAACTATTACAAAACCGATGAAAACGGAGACCCGGTTCCGCCAGAGCAAAGAGACCCTGAAGCAAAAGGAATCCTTTTGACGCCGCCTTCTGGCGTAAAGGCAAGTTGCGGAAAATATACCGACGCTGTTGAAATCAAATGGGAAAAGGCCGTCGGCTCAATTTCAAGCTATAAAATTTTCCGCAGCCTCAACAGCGACGGAAGTTCTGGAACGCAAATCGCCGCTGTATACGGAAACCAAAAAAGCCTTAAGGTTGAAATTGATCCTGCCAATCAGGGCAAAGAGTATTATTTTACGGTCGTTTCTATAGGAGCTAGCGGCAATGAAAGCGTTGCAAGCCCTGTGGCTCTTGGCTACGCGCTAAAGCCTGGCGCTCCGTCGCAAGTGTCAAATGTTGTTGTAGACAAAGGACGCGGAGAGACAACAACCGCAGGCTTCACGATTTCTTGGGACGCGGCAAGCGGCGGCACAGGTACGTTGACATACAAGGTCTACCGCTACTCTTCTGTCGACTCTAGTCAAAAAATGGTCGAAAAGGATTTGACAGATTGCTCTTATACAGACGAGAAAAACTTAAAGCCAAACCTCTTTTATTACTACCAAGTTCAGGCATGTTGCCTTGACGCTTCTGGCGAAGAACTAAGAGGCGCCATGTCGGAATCCGGCGACGAATCCGACAATCCTGCGGAGGCCTATCTCCTTAGCCCGCCGCAAAGCGTGGCCGTAAAAAAGATTCAAGGCGATATATCGCAAAACACAATTCTCTTTAGCGCCGCAATCGGAAGCCAGGACTGCTCTTACAATTCAGCCGCCACAATTAAAAAAGCGGACTGGAAGACTTACACTTACGTTGTGTACGGCGGAGACAGCGCCGCCGGAAGCTTTGCGCAGATAGCGGAATTCACATCTCCGGCAAAGTCAACGGAAGAAGGCATGTATGAAGAAAAAGTGGCGGCCTACAAGTTCTACAAAGTTTCTGTCAAGAACGGAAGCGTAGAAAGCGAAACTTCGGCGGCCATCGCGCCGGCTCCTTACGCGGCCAAGAATTTGGTCGTCACAAAGAACGCGGCGATTTCCGGCTTGACCAACGACGACGCCAACGCCAATACCAACGGCGTTCATGCCATAAAGCTTTATTGGCAGGCTCCGGACGGCGGCGCGGACGGCGGCTACAACGTGTACCGTTCCACAAAGCCAAATTCCGGCTTTAAGAAAATCAACGAAAGCCCCATTACCGAAACGTCTTACATTTACAAAGACGAGCAGGCCAAGGCCGGAAACTACTACTACTACCGCGTCCTTTCGCTCAACAGCCTTGGCCAGGGCGCCAACTATTCCGACACTCAAATCGGCTACGGAGCCTTGACCACATACCAGTATGTGCGCGAATACATCAAGACAACGCTCAACTCGCAAAAAAAGCTTACCCTTATGCACAAGAGCGGCAACACCGCCAAGCTTGGAACAGAAAGCGCCCAAGGCGCGATAAGCGGCTCGCTCAGTTACGACGCGCACATCAGCGGCGTATCGGGCCGCGTAATCATGAAATACACCAACTACGCCGACTTCTACATCATGGACGACAAAAACAACGGCGTTTACTTCTTGCTTGACGGCAACACCAACACAAGCGCCGGCATGGACACCAACGGCACTATGGACGGAACAGTCACAGTTCAGGGAATGTATCCGGGAAGCGTAGTTTACGATGGAATTAAAATCAAAGGCGGCTCTGCCGGCGGCGGAACATACGGCGTTACCAGAAACCTTGCCGTTTACAAGGACGACGGCTCGGTGGACGCAGGAAAAACTGAAAAAATCACAGTTCAGGCAGACTGGACATGGGGAGAAAAATAAAATGAAAAACATTAAAAAAATTGCTTTGGCTGTTTTTGTCGGAACTTTGTTCTCGGCCTTCTTTAGCGCCATGTGCGTTTCTTGCTACAAGCCCAGCCCCTTATACGGCGCTTGGGCCGACAACGCCGGAAACAAAATTTCTTTTGCGGACGACGGAAGCTTTAGCGCCACAATAAGGGACACAAACGGCGACTCTAAAAACTATTCCGGCAACTACGCGGTAATAGAAAACATCATTTCCTTTTCCAAGGACGACGGAAGCATCAACAGCGAATGGGACATTCGCGGCGGCATCCTTTACTTGACTTGGTTTGACTCTTACGGAGAAGCCATCAGCCTTGTTCTATACCACTCGGCCTAATCGGAGCGAACATTAATGAAACGTTCAACTATATCCCGCGCAAAAATCGCGGCAGCCATCTTGATTTTGCTAGGAACGGCGGCCTTTGCCAAAGAAAAAGAAATGACGGTCCTGCACACCGGAACCGGCACAAAAGTGGCCAACCACATTCCCGACCAAGAAACGCCGGGCCACTGGGCCACAATCAGCGAATTGATTGAGCAGCAGGGCCGCCGCTTTGGCCTCTTGCACAACTGGGGAGTGTCTTGGAGCTCAATAACCCGCATCCAAAAGCAAAGCGGCCGCTCAAATTTTGTGTGGAACGACCAGCTTATTGGCGCCTATTATGAAATGACCACAAACAATTTCTTGATAATGGGACATTACATAAACGTGGATTTGTTCGCGCGAAACGCCTTTTACTATCCATACGCCTACACCTTTAACAAGGTCAAGCAAGTAACGACGCAAACAGTTTTGTACGGCTTTGACTTTTTTACCGGCGTAAAATTTTCAATGAATTTCTTTGACTGGGTCACTGTCAGCGCCAAGCCCGGCGCCCACTTGTACTACCAATTGCACGACAAGTGGCACTACTTGCACTTGGGAGCGGGCCTTGCCCTAGAAGCCGAGGCGCCAATCTCCAGCCGCTGGTCGTTTAACATTGGCGGAATTTGGACATGGGACAACGCCAACCTTGGCTCCAACCGAAGGATGAGGCCGTTTGACTTTGCCTGGCAATACCAAGCCCAGCTAGGCTTCCGCTACTCAAAGCGAAAGCTCAACCCCAAGAGCTTTGTTCCCTACGCGCCTCGCCCGCCAAAGACCAAAAAGGTCCGAGCGCTAAAGCCGCGCAACAGCAACAAGGCCGACCAATCGCAAGAAGCGCAACAAGGCTCGGCGGACCAAGTTCCCGCAGAAGCGGAAGCCTGATTCGATTCCTGCTCCCAAAAATGCAAACTGACAACAAAAAGCCCGCGGCTGTTGCCGCGGGCGTTTTGTTGTGTCTTGCAACCGCTTGTCGAGTTTCGCGCAGGCGAAACTCGCGGTTCCCGCGCAAGCGGGAATCCTGTTACGCTTTGTTCAAGCGGCTCTCAAGGTCGTCCAAAATCTCGGACAATTCCTTGGGAAGGTGCTTTCCAAACTTGGGATAGTGGTTCTCGCGAACATCCTTGACTTCCTTCTTCCAACCTTCGACATCAACCTTGAGAATCTCAGGCAATGTCTTCTTGTAGTAGTCGGCCAAGCCTTCTGTGTTGATGGCGCCTTCTTTGGGCATAAGTCCAATCGGCGTGTCAACGGCGTTGTCCTTTCCGTCGCAGCGGTCGAAGATCCAAGCCAATACGCGGCTGTTGTCGCCGTATCCAGGCCACATGAATCCGCCGGGAAGGTCCTTGTTGTTCTCGTCCTTGCGGAACCAGTTGACGTAGAAAATCTTAGGCAATTTGTCCTGGTCTTTGGCAGCCTTGCCAACGTCGATCCAGTGCTGGAAGTAGTCGCCCATGTTGTATCCGCAGAAGGGAAGAATGGCGAAGGGGTCGCGGCGAATCTTTCCGACTTCGGCGGCGTTGATTGTAGAAGCGGCTGTGATTTCCGATCCTACGATAGAGCCAAGGAACACGCCGTGGTTCCAGCTGCGGCTCTGGTGAACGAGCGGAACAGTTGACGGGCGGCGGCCGCCGAACAAGATGGCGCTGATCGGAACGCCTTTGGGGTCTTCCCAGTCGCTTGCGATGCAGGGGCACTGCTTTGCAGGAGCCGTGAAGCGGGCGTTGGGGTGGGCGAACTCTTCTCCCTTGGGAGACTTGTCCTTGGGGAGGGCATCGCGTGTGTTGCCCTTCCAGTCAACCAACTTGCCCTTTGCAGGATATCCGATTCCTTCCCACCAAACGTCGCCGTCTTCTGTGAGGGCGCAGTTTGTGAAGATTGTGTTCTTTTCAGCTGAAACAAGAGCGTTCTTGTTTGATTCGGCAGATGTTCCGGGAGCGACTCCAAAGAAGCCGGCTTCGGGGTTGATGGCGTACAAGCGGCCGTCGTCGCCAAACTTCATCCAAGCGATGTCGTCGCCGACAGTCTCGACCTTCCAGCCGGGGATTGTCGGAATAAGCATGGCCAAGTTTGTCTTTCCGCAGGCTGACGGGAAGGCGCCAGTGACGTACTTGACTTTTCCTTCAGGATTTGTGAGCTTGAGGATGAGCATGTGCTCGGCGAGCCAGCCTTCCTTGCGGGCAAGAACAGTGGCGATGCGGAGTGCGAAGCACTTCTTTCCCAAGAGGGCGTTTCCGCCGTATCCTGAACCGTAAGACCAGATGAGGCCCTCGTCAGGGAACTGAGAGATGTACTTGTGCTCTACGTCGGCGCAGGGCCAAATGCCGTTGTCGCTTTCGCCGTTGTTGAGCGGCTTTCCAACTGAGTGCAAGCAGGGAACGAATTCCGCGTTGGGGTCCTTGTTGAAGATGTCCAAAACTTTCTTTCCGGCGCGGGTCATGATGTCCATGTTCAAGACAACATACTCAGAGTCAGTAACCTCTACGCCGTTCTTTGAAATCGGAGAGCCGAGGGGTCCCATACAGAAGGCTTGAACGTACATTGTGCGTCCGTGCATACAGCCAGTGTAAAGTCCCTTCATTGTGGCCTTGAGCTCAACGGGGTCAATCCAGTGGTTTGTCGGGCCGGCGTCCTCTTCCTTAACAGAAGAGATGAACGTGCGGCTTTCTACGCGCGCTACGTCAGAAGGAAGCGAGCGGAAAAGGAAAGAGTGCTCCTTCTTCTTGAGCGGTGTGGCAAGACCTTTGTCTACGCAAAGCTGCATAAGGCGGTCATATTCTTCGTCAGAACCGTCGACAACAACCACGTTGTCCGGCTCACACATTTTGATACATTCTTCGACCCAAGCTTTGATTTTTGGGTGTTTGATGTCATCAAGAGTCAAGCTCATATTAATCTCCTTTAAAAGCGAAATTTGGGTTAGATTATAACAACTTTAACGGAATGTTTCAAGCGCGGTTTTCGCGCAAGCGCGGCGCTTACGCGTTAACCAAAAAGGCCCGGTAGCCCTTGAAGGACTCGTAAATGTCAACCTTGCTGGTGATTTCCCAAGGCGCGTGCATGTTCAAAACGCCAACGCCTGAGTCTATCACGTTCATGCCGTAGTTGGCCATGATGTAGGCGATTGTGCCGCCGCCGCCCTGGTCAACCTTTCCAAGCTCGCATATTTGGAACGAAGCGTCCGCGTCGTCAAAAATCTTCCTGACCTTGGCCACATATTCGGCGTTGGCGTCGTTGGAGCCGCTCTTTCCGCGCGAGCCTGTGAACTTGTTGAGCGCGATTCCCCTGCACAAAAAGCAGGCGTTGTTTTTTTCCATGACCGAAGGATAGTTGGGGTCAAAGGCCGCGCTCACGTCGCTAGAAAGCATGTTGGAATTGGCCAGAGCGCGCCGCAAAGCCAGCTCGCTGTATCCGCCGCAAAGCTCGTAGACTTCGGCGACGGCGTTCTCAAAAAAGCGCGAATGCATTCCCGTGGCGCCAACCGAGCCGATTTCCTCTTTGTCAACCAAAAGGCAAACGGCGGTCCGCTCGGTCTTGGGCAAGCCCTGGATCGCGCGCCACGACGGGTAGGCGCAAACCTTGTCGTCCTGACCGTAAGCCATGATCATGGAGTTGTCCAAGCCGTAGTCGCGCGCTTGGCCGGCGGGAACAGCTTCAAGCTCGGCGCTCAAAAAGTCGGCCTCGTCAATGCCGTATTTCTTTTTCAATATTTTTAGAATGTTTTCCTTTACGGGATTTTTCTGTTCTTCGTCCTTTGAGCCTTTGACCGGCTTGGAAGACGCGGCCTTTAGCGGAATGCTTCCGACCAAAATGTTAAGCGCCTCGCCTTCGACAACCTTGTTGCCCTTCTTTTCCAGCTGGTCGGCGCTAAGGTGGATCAACAAGTCGCTTACACCCAAAACGCCTTCCTTTGCGTCCTCGCCGATGACGACCTTTACCACAGTTCCGTCCTTCTTGGCCACAACACCGTGCAAGGCCAAGGGAAGCGTGACCCACTGGTACTTTTTGATTCCGCCGTAGTAATGCGTGTCCAAAAGCGCCAAGCCGTTGTCCTCGTAAAGGGGATTTTGCTTTATGTCCAAGCGGGGCGAATCTATGTGCGCGCCCAAAATGTTCATGCCCTCTTCAAGCGGCTTTTTTCCGATTTGGAAAAGCGCGACGATTTTTCCCATCGCGCTGGCGTAAACCTTGTCGCCCGCCTTTAGCTTTTTGCCTTTGGCGCGGGCCTCATCGATTGAAATGTAGCCATCCTCGCGGGCGCGCTCGATAAAGAAAGCCGCGCATTCACGTTCGATTTTGTTTTGCGAGATAAATTTGCGGTAGTCTTCCGCAAAGTCCATCACAAGCTTTGTGTTGTCGTATTTTAGCCAAGCGTTTTTGTTTTCCATAGTATAATGAGTTTATCAAAGAAAGCCTTTTTTTTCAACATTGTTTGTTAGGTGGAACTTTTCCACAAAAAAAAGAGCGCGATTGCAAGCCCGCTGTTCGCGCGAGCATGGCGGCGCTAGTTTTCCACATATTTTCCACATAAAAAAATTGTTTTTTTTAATAAATTTTTATTTCTTTGTAAAACCGCTATTTAGCCAAATTCCGCAATTTTTGATGTTGACAAAAATAATTCGTTATATAATAAAGAAATAAAATAGGCGTAAAAATATTTTTGCTAATAATATTTTTATTTGACAAACGAATAGGTATTGACATATTTTTCGTCCACAAAGTTTCCACAATTTTCACCAAAATTTTCCACAGGAACGGTGGAAAATTCCGCCAAAGCCGCCCGGCCGGCGCCAAAGTTCCGCCAAAAAACGCAAGAGGAAACGCATATGCCAACGCATATATTGAAACAAAAGCGCAATTCTGTTAGAATGACTGAATTATCATAACAATAATGGAGTGACTTATATGGCAGCTCAAACAGGACACGAATGCACTTTGGACAAAATCATTTCTTTGTGCAAGCGCAGGGGATTTGTATATCAGGCTTCGGAAATTTACGGCGGGCAGGCCGGCGCGTGGGATTACGGCCCGCTTGGAGTGAACTTTAAGCGCAACATTCAAAACGAATGGTGGCATTACATGACGCAGCTGCGCGACGACGTTGTGGGCCTTGACAGCGCGATTTTCCAGCACCACAAGACTTGGGTCGCCTCAGGCCACGTCGCGCACTTTTCAGACCCGATGATTGACTGCACCGAATGCAACGCCAGGTTCCGCGCCGACCAGCTCATCGAGGACTACTGCCATTCCCACAACGAAAAGACGGACAAGCCCGTTGACACGATGAGCCACGAAGAGATGAAGGCCTTCATCGACGCCAAAATCAACTGCCCGACATGCGGAAGCAAAAACCGCAAGTACACGGACGTGCGCGAGTTCAACCTTATGTTCAAGACATACCAAGGCCCCGTAGCCGACGACTCGCACTTGATTTACCTTCGCCCCGAAACTTGCCAGGGCATTTTCACCGACTTCAAGAACATCGTTCAGTCTTCAAGAATGAAGCTTCCCTTTGGCGTGGCCCAGGTTGGAAAGTCATTCCGCAACGAAATCATCTTTAAGAACTTTATTTTCCGCACATGCGAATTTGAGCAGATGGAAATGGAGTACTTCTGCAAGCCCGGAACGGACGACGGAATTTTTGAGGACTGGCGCAAGTACCGCTGGGCCTTCTACCTTAAGTACGGCATCGCCGAAAAGAACTTGCAGTGGCACCACCACGACAAGCTGGCCCACTACGCAAAGGACGCCTACGACATTCAGTACAACTTCCCGATCGGCTTTGAGGAAATCGAAGGAATCCACAACCGCACAGACTTTGACCTTAGCCAGCACACAAAGACAAGCGGAAAGGATATGTCTTACATCGACCAGGAAGACGGAAACAAGAGCTACACGCCCTATGTCATCGAGACTTCGGCTGGCTTGAACAGAAACTTCTTGGCCTTTATGTGCGAGGCCTACGAGGAACAGAATGTCGGAAAGGACGGCGCGGAAGACTACCGAACGGTTTTGCACTTGCATCCGAAATTGGCTCCAATAACAGTCGCGGTTTTGCCCTTGATGAAAAAGGACGGATTGGCCGAGCGCGCAAAGGAAATCCAGCACACGCTTAAAGAAGAGTTCGCCACAGACTTTGACGTTTCAGGAACTGTCGGAAAGCGCTACCGCCGCCAGGACGAAGTCGGAACTCCCTTCTGCGTTACAATCGACTACGACACAATCACAAAAGATTCGCCCAACTTTGACACAGTCACAGTCCGCGACCGCGACAGCATGGAGCAGGCTCGCGTAAAGGTAAGCGAGTTGACTTCATACATCCAGAACGCGATCCGCAACTACAAGCCGGTTCAGCGCTAATTTGGCGGCATTTTTTAGATGGATTACGTTGGGTTGGGAAAATCAAACTTAATGGCAAGCCGCGTCGGCTTTGGCGCGATGTCCTTAAAGGACATCGAAAGCGAGGAAGACGCGGCGGTTCTCGTTCACAAGGCCTATGACGCGGGCGTGAATTTCTTTGACATTTCGCACACGGTTCCCGAAAGCGAAAAGCGCCTTGGAGCCTGCCTGCACGGAATCCGCCAAAACGTGATTCTAAGCACAAAGGCTTGCGTCTTGGACGCGCGCTCGCTTTCCGAAGACTTGGAGGCCAGCCTTGACGCATTGCAGACCGACTACGTTGACTTGTTCCAATACGAAGTTGACGAAAAGGGCTTGGCCGACTTTGACGAGATTTGCGAGCAAATGAAGCGCTTGCAGGAACGAAAAAAAATCCGCCACTTTGGCCTTGCGACCGAAAATCTTGACATCGCCCAAAAGGCCTTGGACTTTGGACTTTTTGAAACGGTGCAGGCGCCCTTCAACATCTTGGTTGACGGAGAAGGCGAGCGGCTTGCGCGCCAGGCCGCCCAAAAAGACATCGGCTTTGTGGCGATGAAACCCCTTTACGGCGGCTTGGTGCAAAACACGCCGCTCGCTTTGGGCTACCTTTATCAATTTGAAAACGTTGTTCCCCTTTGGGGCGTCAGAAACCTTGAAGAGCTGGAACAGATTCTTTACTTTAACGACCATCCGCCTGTAATCGACGAGCAGTTCAAGGCGGAAGTTGAAAAGGTCCGAGACTTCTTTAATTAAGATTTTAACTTGCCGCAAGCCCAAAAATCGCGGGCGGCCGGCGACGGTCTACTCGTCTTCGCTAATTCCCAAAGACTTTAAAACGTCGGAAACTTCCTGCTGGTTCAATACGCGGACAACCTTGTTAGAGGCTTCGTCCGTCTCAACGGTTCGCGGGTCGCCGTCCGCCGCTTTTTCGCCAAGAATTTGCGCGATGGGATGGCGGGGATCGTCGGGCTTGGTGTCGGTGATTTGCGCGATCTTTCCGTTGGCCAGGTAAACGTAAACGCCTATCGGGAAAATAGAGAACGAATAAAGCAAGGCCTTGATTACGTTTTCGTCGTACTGCTTGTTGGTGTTGCGCAAAATTTCCAGCATGGCCTCGTACTTGGGGCGCGCGCTTCTGTATTGGCGGGGCGCTGTGATAGCCTCAAAGGCGCAGGCCACCGCTATTATTTTTGCGTATGTCGAAATGTCGCCGCTCGCGATGTGGCGCGGATAGCCGGAGCCGTTGTCCTTTTCGTGGTGCTCCAAAACCGCGCGCTGGATTGGAAGGGTGAAGCCGGCTTCTTTTAAAAGCTCGTAGCCCAAAATCGGGTGCTTGGCCAGCTTGGCCTTTTCTTGCGGCTGCAGTTTTTTGTCGGTGATGTAAAGCTGGGGCGGAAGGCGCAACATTCCGATTTCGTGAAGTATGCAGGCCTGGCCCAATTCTATCAATTGCGTGAACTGCATTCGCAAGCGGATTCCGATTGTGAGCGCGATTATGGTTGAGCGCATTGAATGGTTGACCAAAAACTTTTTGTCGTTGGCCTTGCCTTTTGGATTTTCGCGCAAGATAAAGCGGCGGTTTTCGCGCACGAACGAAATCAATTCTTGGACAACTTTTGAAAGCTGATCCTTGTCTATCTCTTTGTGCGTGGCGTAGCGCGTGTAAAGGCTTTCTATGTAGTCTGAATAATTCTTGTAAACCTTGTGGGTCATCTCCACGCGCGAACTTTCTGTGTTGAGGCTCTGAATGAGCTTTGTCGCTTCCTTAAGGCTGTTGCCAAGTTTTTCCGCTTGTTCGGCGCGCTCTTTTGCCTTGGCTTCCTCTTCCTCTTTTGTTTCTGCGATTATGTCGTCAGTGTCGCGGTTTATTATTTCTTTGTCGCTTGTTCCGTCATCGATAGTTCCGTCGCAAGACACTGAAGAAAAGCCCCAGCGTTTCAACTCGTTTATAAGCTCTTGGGTTACGGCGAAACCTTTTCCCAATACAAGGAATTGTTTGTCGAGAATCAAATGGTCTGTAAAAATCAGCGCGGGCTTTAGAGCGTTGACTTCAAATGCGTTCATTTTTGCGGCCTCAAAAAAAAAGTTGGAAACCTCACACAGCCTCCAACTTTGATGCATTATCAGTTCATACAAGCGTCTGGATGTCGTTACGCTCGTATTGGTGAACTCGTTACATTTATTTTCGGAGTCTGGTCTAAAAAGTTTAGCAGATTTTCAAAAAATCTTCAATTGATTTTAAAAGTTCCGTGTAAATTGCCCGGCTTTTTGCGGCGGCGTTAAGCAAGGGTTCTTGCGGGAACTTGGAGCGCGCGAAAATTTCTTCCAATTGCCTGCTCGTGGGAAAGACAAGCGCGGCGACGTTCTTAGCCTCGCTTTGCATTATCTCCTTGTCTATCGCGTCAAGCTCGCCAATGCGGGCGGCCGCCCGCCTGTCGCCGCAAAGGATGTCGTCGCAAAGCGCCCTGCCCTTTTTAGAAAGGCCGGCGATTTTTTCAAGGCCGTCCTTAAGTTCCGCCAAAAGCTCGTCAAATTTTTCTTTGTCATACACGGCGGAATTTTGCAGCGCGCGCAAAAAGAATTTTTCTTTTTCTTCAAGCGCCTTGGGCTTTTTTAAAAAGTCGTCTATGGAACAATAGCCAACGCCCTTTATCGCAAGCCCCTTTTTTGAAAAGACAAAGGTTCGCTCGCCAGCCGCCGCCACGCTCTTTTCAAACCACCAGGCAAAAAGCTTCATCCTTTCGTCGGTTATTATAGGCTCGCCCTCAAAATTTTTTACAAGCGAGTTCTTGGCGGAGAACAATAGCCGCGCCGACTGCGTTTCCGAGGGATTAAGGCGGCTCGAAGCGTTGTGGACAGCCTCTTCAAAGGCGCTTCCCTTGATGTGCGTCTGCTTGTTCGGGTAGCCCAAGTCAAGGCCCGAGCAATAAATTTCTTTTGAGCCAATCGCCCTGGCAAAATCCCACGCGCTGGTCGCCACCGAGCCGCCAGAAGCAAGCGCCCCTTTCTTGCCAAGCCGCGACTCAAAATATTTTCCAAGCGGAAACAGCGACGACATCAAGACAATCCGCTTGCAGTCAAACCTAAAGACGCTTGGATACGCGGCGCTTTCGGCAATCAAAATTGAACGGGGCGACGACAAGCCCGCGAGGTGGCGGCTGGCCCAATATTGCGGGTCGGTCAACACGATGAAGTCCGGCTCAACCCCGGCGCGAAGGCAGGCGCGCAAGGCGGTGTCAACGGCTATCGTGACCGCGCGCTCTTGAACTTGGCGCAAGCGCGGAAGAATGTCTTGCAAGCTGGGGCCGGCTGCAAGCAAAACAGCCGGAAGCGCGCGAGGCTCTTGGCCTTGATCCGAATTATTTTCCTGGCTAAAATCCGCCGCGCCAAAAAAAGCGCCGACGCCTCCAAGCCGGCGCAAGCATTGCAAATTGCGCGCTCCGTTCTTTAGCCACAAACGGCCAAAACGCTCAAGCGTGTTCACGTTCACTTGCGCCGCGTTCTTTTGCTCCTCCGCGCGCTTAAAGAAGGCGGCAAACCATTCTTTTGAATTTTCAATCGAAGCCTTTTGCAAAAATACTTTGGCCTTCTCAAAGCCGCCCGCGCATTGGACAAGCAGCGCGGCTTGCTCAACGTCAGCGCCGACAGCGAAAAAAAGCTTGGGGATTCTAAAAAGTTCGGACAAGTCAACGCTTGCCAGGGCCGCGAAAAAGCGCGGCGCGTCGGGTTCCAAAACGACAAAGGCCTTGTCTTTGGCGGCGGAGCTTTTTGCAAGTTCCCGCGCAAGGTAGCCCAAGCCAAGACCGGCAAAAACAAAAATGTCCTTGTCCTCTTCTTCCGCCGCCTTTGCCGCGCGGGCGGCTTCCGCGCTGGGATTGTAGTTTGAGTGCAAGGCCAAGCCGTTTTGGCTTGCGGTAAGTTCGCCGTTTTTGGCCTTGAAAAATTCATAAAAGGGAAAGAGCGATTTCAGCGCGCTTGGATCTTGGTCTTGAAGGCAATTTTGACCGCGCGACAGTTCCGCCGGAATTTGCGGCGCAAGCATTTTGGCAAGTTCCGCAAAACGCTCCGTGAACAAAGAAAAATTTTCATTCCATATAGATGTCAATTTCCATGTTCTCCGTAACCGGCGTTCCCGGCGCGGGCGCTTGGTTTGTCACCCATCCGTTTCCGTAAATGTTTATCTTAATGTCCTTGCGGTTCAACAGCGGAAGCAAATCGCGCTTGGAGCGGCCGGTAAAGTCAGGAACAACGCTGCCCATCTGAACGCCTTGCTTTGAAGAGATTGAAATGCGTCCCGAATGCGCCAGCGAGGCCGCGTCGCCTCGGCTCATTCCCAAATGGTCGATGATCGCGTCGGCGGAATCCTTGATTACCGGAGCGACGATTCGGCTGGCAAAATTTATGCCGCGCGATTTTTGGATTACGATGTACAAAATGATTTCAGGGTCTTCGACTGGAAAGACCGCAAGGACATCAGACAAAAAGTCCGTGTCGCTGTAACCGCCGCGCTCGTGGTCGGCCATTTGCGCTGTTCCTGTTTTTACGCCAATCGTTATGTCGCCAAGCGCGGCTCGCCAACCGATGCCTTTTTCGGCGCCGGTTTGCATGCAGCTAAGAATGTAGGCGGCGGTTTCTTCGGAAATGATTTGCTGGCGCTTTTCGACTTGGTTTTGAAAGACTGTGTTGCCTTCGCTGTCCGTTATCTTTGACACTACAGAAAGCTTTAGCGGATGGCCGCCGTTGGCCAAAACCGTCGCCGCCTGAATCACTTGCAGCGCGGTAACCGCGACTTCTTGTCCGATTGAAATCGTCATCTTGGAACGGGCCGACCAAAAGCGGCTTGACCTTCCGGGCAACATTCCCGCGCTTTCGCCAGGAAGCTGCACGCCGGTCCTTTGTCCAAAACCAAATTGCCGCAGCTTTGCCAAAAACGCGTCGGTGTCCATTCTGTCGGTGATTTGCGCCGTCACGTCGTTGCACGATTGTTCCAACGCGCCGCGAGCCGTAAGGTAGCCGTGCTTGGACAAACAATTGATGTGCACGCGCTCGCCGCTTGACATGACCTTTTCAAAAACGGCGTCGCAATAAAAAGATTCGTCCTGCCTAAAAACGCCCGCGTCGTAGGCGGCGGCAATGCTAAATACTTTAAAGACCGAGCCAGGCTCGTAAAAGGTCATCGCCGGGCGGTCAATCGTTTCTTCTATCGTGGCGTTTCCATAGTCGTTTAGGTTGGCTTCTGGCAAACTAAGGTAGGCCAAGATTTCTCCGGTCTTGGCGTAGGCGGCCAAAAGCATCAAGTTGGAGCCTTGCGTTTTTTCCAGCGCGTCGCGGGCGATTTTTTCCAGCTTGTATTGCAAGTTTGCGTCAATCGTAAGGTAAACGTTCTTTCCCTGCTCGGGCTTTGTGTCGCCGGCCTTGGCCTGCGGCTGCAAGATTGGCTGCATTGAATATTCAATTCCGGCCAAGCCCTTTCCGTCATCGCCCATGTAGCCTATAAGCTGCGAGGCCAAGGTGTTCTCCGGGTAGATGCGGCCTGGAATTTTGTCGTAGCTCACCGCGGCCCTGTACTGCTTTTGGTCGGTTATTTTTTTGACCGCCTCGTAAGTTGTCAGCGGCATTTTTTTCTTTAGGTAGGCGAAGCGGGAATTTTTCTTTTCAAGAGCCTTTCGGATTATGCCTAGAATTTCGTCTTGGCTCATTTCCAACGCCGGAGCCACGTCGCGGGCAAAGTCTTCCGGATTTTTTATCTTTTGCGGATTGATTCCCATGTGGAAAAAATTGGTATCCACGGCAAGCGGCTTTCCGTTTCTGTCAACGATGGAACCGCGCTCAACGGCAGGAACTTTTTGCGCGACGCGTTCCGGCTGGGCGGCCGACAAGCGCGCGTAGCGGACCAAAAGCGCGGCCACCATAAGGCTTGTCAAAACAGAAAAAACTATAATGCGCCATTTTGGAAAAAAGCCGTTCATTAAAATATTCCCACCAAGCGAAAATTATACACGATTCAACGACTTTTGGCAATTGCGCGGCGCGGCGGAATGACGCGGGCCACGACGTTCTTTACGGGAACAAAACCATAATCGCGCGAATCATGGGAAAGTTCCGCGTTGTCCCCTATCGCCATGACGTAGCCTTGCGGAACCATTTTGTTGGTCCGCAATTTATGGAACTGAATCGAAGTGAGCGGGATTTTTTTTCCGGCCGCAAGCAAAAAATATTTTCCGCCCTCCTCCGCGCATTCCAGCGGACTTCCGGCAACGGCCGCGCAACGCTTGACAACCCAATAATCTTGATACATGTATAAAATCGTTTCGCCGGCCTTTGGCTCGTTCCAGCAAAAAAGCAGCTCAGGCCTAAAAGGATTTTGCAGGCCGTAAAAAAACTTGCAGGCCGCTATCGTTTGCCCGTCCATTATCGCAGGTTCCATCGAAAAGCCTTTGACCCTGTAAAAGTCCAAGACAAAAATTTTCGCAAATACGGCAATCAAAATGCCTACACAAATGCAGAGAGGAAGATTGACTTTTGAATTGTTTTTTTTGCGCAATTTATTTCACTTTTTTTAAAAACTGTGTTATAATTATTATTCTAATGAATTTGGAAAACTTACGCAACAAAATGAGGCCTCTGCTTGACACGACGATGCGGTCAAAAATTTTAGCCGCCTTTGCCGCGTCATTCGCCTTCATTTATCACTTTTCTTTCATGTGGGTTTTCTATTCTTTGGGCGTGCTCCCGATGTTCTATTTTAACATAGGAAGCGTGTTGCTTTTTGTCGTGATTGACGGCTTGGTCCTTTCTTTAAAGCCGATGTTCTTCATGCACGTCATCAGCTTTGTCGAAGTCGTCGTCCATCAAATCTTGGCGGAATATTATGTAGGCTCCCAAGCGGACTTCCATTTCTTTATTTTGCTCATGGGAATGATTCCCTTCATCGTTTTCTTTGACAAGCCCAAGCCGTCTTTTTTTATCGGAACAATTTCATGCGCGCTTTTTGTCGGAATAGAAATCATAGCGCCTTCGATGACTCCGGTTTTCCAGCTTGATCCCAGAACGGTTTCAATCATCCGTTCCATCAACGTGTCCTTGTTCGCGATTGTAATTTTGGCGCTCATCACGCTCTTCACGCTTTTTGTCTTGTTCGTTGAAAACACGCGCATCTCAGAAATCAACGAGCAGGCAAAAAAAATCCAGTCGCAAAACGAAAGGGTCATTTCGATGCAGAACAACACAATCATCGGAATGGCCAACCTTGTGGAAAACCGTGACGTGGACACCGGCGAGCATATCAAGCGCACAAGTTTTTACGTAAAGCTTTTGGCGGAAGAGGCGCGCAAGACGCTTGAATACAAAGAAGTGTTGACCGACAAGTACATCGCGCTTTTGGTAAAGGCGGCGCCTATGCACGACATCGGAAAAATTGTCGTTCCGGACGCGATTCTTAAAAAACCCGGAAAGCTTACGCTTGACGAATTCCTGCAAATTCAGCGCCACACGGTTGAAGGAGCGCGCATTGTTCACGAAGTGCTTGACGACAACAGCGCGCCCGAATACATAAAGATGGCCTCAGACATAGCCCTCTGCCACCACGAAAAATGGAACGGCTCCGGCTATCCCCAGCAATTGGCAAACTTTGACATTCCGGTTTGCGCGCGCATCATGGCAATCGCCGACGTCTTTGACGCGCTGGTTTCAATACGCTGCTACAAGGACTCCCTAAGCTGCGAGGAAGCATTTAAAATCATCCAGACTTCTTCCGGAACTCATTTTGATCCCGTGCTTGTCGATTGCTTCATCAAGCTTCGCCCCAAGATAGAAGAATACCTTAAGGAAAACCACGTCTAGTCTTTTTGCTTTTTCACAAGGCAAAGGCGCAGCCCGTTTAGAACCGCCAAGAACAAAACTCCCACGTCTCCAAAAACCGCAAGCCACAAGTTCGCTATTCCTGGAACAGCCAGCGCCATTATTCCAAACTTCACCAAAAGCGAGGCGGCGATGTTTTGCCATACCACGCCCATTGTCTTTTTGGAAATCTTCACGGCCTCGCAAATTTTTTCCAAGTCGTCGTTCATTATGACAACGTCGGAGGCTTCGATGGCCGCGTCGCTTCCAAGCGCTCCCATCGCTATTCCCACGTCGGCGCGCGCCAATACCGGAGCGTCGTTTATTCCGTCGCCTGCAAAAATCGTAACTCCTTCTTTTAGCAATTCCTCGACGCGGGCCACTTTGTCTTCCGGCAAAAGCTCCGCGGCCGTTTGGTCAATGCCGAGCGCCTTTGCGCTGGCGTCCGCGGCAAGCTGGGAGTCGCCGGTCAGCATTACCGTTTTTTGAATGCCTGCCTTTTTGAGCGAGGCGAGCGCGGCGCGGCTGGCTTCCTTTATTTTGTCCGAGATGACGATGTGGCCTTGGTAGATTCCGTCTACGGCCACATGGACAACGGTGCCCGCGTCGTCTTTTGGGCAGGGAATTATTTTTTGGACTTTAAAGGCTTCCATCAACTTTAAATTTCCGGCCAAAACTTTTTGCCCTTCAAGCTCCACCGAGATTCCTTGGCCCCTAATTTCATGGACGTTGTTGAGCTCTAGGCTTTCGCACTTGGAGCAGTGGTGCGCGATTTTAAGCGACTTTGAAATCGGGTGCTCGGAATACTTTTCGGCGTGGGCGGCGATGGCGACCAATTCCTCTTGGCTGATTTTGGCCTCTGGGCTGGGGTGAATTTCGTTGACCACAAAAACACCTTGGGTGAGCGTTCCTGTTTTGTCAAAGGCCGCGATTTTTGCCCTGCTCAAAAGCTCAATGTAGTTGCTTCCCTTTATCAAAATGCCTTTGCTGGAAGCGAGCCCGATTCCGCCGTAGAAAGAAAGCGGAACCGATATCACAAGCGCGCAGGGACATGACACGACCAAAAACATTATGGCGCGGTAGATCCACGTTGACCATTGGGCGCCGGCGAAAATCGGCGGAACGACCGCAACCAAGGCCGCCGCAATGCACACCAGCGGCGTGTAGACTTTAGCGAAACGGCTGATGAACTTTTGCGCCTTGGCTTTTTTTTCGGCCGCGTTCTCAACCAACTCCAATATGCGCGACACGCTAGAATCCGCGGCGGCCTTTGTCACTTTTATCGCAACCAAGCCGTTTTGGTTCACAAAGCCCGCCATCACTTGAGCGCCTTCAAAAATTTCGCGCGGAACGCTTTCGCCGGTAAGAGCGCTTGTGTCCACAAAAGAATTTCCTTCCACAACAACGCCGTCAAGGGGAACGCGCTCGCCTGGCTTTACTTGTATCGTCTCCCCTACTTGGACTTCTTCGGGCGCGACTTGCAGGACTTGGCCGCCGCGCAACACAAAGGCTTTGTCAGGACGCAAGCCCACAAGGCTTTGAATCGAGTCTCGCGACTTGTCAACCGCGTAGTCTTCAAACCATTCGCCGACTTGGTAAAAGAGCATCACGCCGACCGCTTCAGGATATTCGCCAATCGCGATGGCGGCGATTGAGGCGGCGGCCATCAAAAATTGCTCGTCAAAAATTTCTCCGCGAAAAATATTTTTGACGGCGTTTATAAGGACTTCCTTTGCGCAAAGCAAGTAGGCGGCGGCAAAGAGAAGGAGCTTGAGCGCGTTGATGGCTTGGCTGCAATCGAAGGACTGTCCAAAAATGGGCCGCCCGGCGCCGGCTTCCGCCAAGCTCTTGAAGAAGGGCAAGTGTTCCAAAAGGAGCGCGGCGGCAAAAAGGGCGGCGGCGATTATGATTTTCTTTAGGCCGCCTTCTTCTTCGCCGTGGTCGTGGCAACAGCCGTGGTCGTGATGGCGCTCATGCTCATGCTCGTGGCAGCAGCAATGGCCGCCCTCGTGGTGATACTCATGTTCGTGATTATGTTCGTGTTCGTGATCGTGGCAGTGACAACTCATATTATTCCTCCATACATTCGGCTGTCCGCGCGAGTTTGGTTACGAGCGCGGATGTTGCCGCTCATGCGGCTATCTTTCTATTTTAGTTTTGCGAGCAATTACATTGCCGCTATTATTCATTTACATGCTCTAAGCCCTGGCTCAAAATTGACGCGACGTGCGTGTCGGCAAGCGAATAGATTGAAAGCTTTCCGGCGCGTTCGGCCTTGATAAGGCGGCTGGTTTTTAGAATCCGCAGCTGGTGGCTTATGGCCGACTGGGTCATGTTGAGGTCCGTCGCGATTTGGTTTACCGACCGTTCCCCCTGCGAGAGAAGAAAAAGGATTTTGATTCTGGTCGAGTCGCCAAAAATCTTGAAAAGTTCCGCCAAGTCGATCAGGGTGTTTTCGTCCGGCGTCGCGCCTTTTTTTGCCATATCCGCCTCCGTTTTAGTTAATTATGGTTAAACATATGAACAAGTGTTCATATGTTTATAGTTTACGGCGCAAATTGGATTTTGTCAAGTCCTTTGGACTTGTTGCGTAAGTGGAAATTATTGACGTTTGCTCCTTCGGAGCAAGGGCATCAAGTCCTTCGGAGCAAGGGCGTCAAGTGGGGGCTACAACAATCGTTCGATCCAGCGGGCGACACCGTCCTCTTGGTTGGAGGCGCAGATTTCGTCGGCGATTTGTTTGACTTCGGCGATGGCGTTTTGCATCGCGATTCCTCTGCCGCAAAATTTGAGCATGCCGATGTCGTTGAAGTCGTCGCCGAAGGCAGCGATTTTTTCTTGGGGAATGTTCAGGCTGGAACGCAGCTCTTGAATCGCGCGCTCTTTTGTGGCTCCGCTTTTGCTAAGCTTGAACCAAGGAATGTCGGAGAAGGGGTGGGTGTCCAAGCCTTGGATTCCAGACCGTTCCACAATGGCGGCGACTTTTTCTTTGTCCAAAGTTTGGACGCAAAGCTTCATGCAAGATTGCGAAAAATTTTTGAAGTCGTTGTAAGTCCAAAACTTGTCGGAAAATCCTTCCTTTGAATTTGAGTAAAGGCCGCTTTCGTTGTCTATCGTGATGGAACCGCTGTCGCCCATAATTTCCAAGGCGGCGTTGAGAAGCGCTTGCGTTTCTTCTATCGTAAACTCGCAAGAATAAATTTTTTGGCCCTTGAGCGTTGCCAAGCCGCCGCCGTTGGTTATCAAAACGTCGGGCTTGATTCCGTCCAAAAAGTTAAGGACGTTTGTTCTTGCCCGCGAGGTGGAAATGCCAAAAAGGATTCCTTTTTTTTGCGCGGCGGCGATAATTTCTTTTGTGTAGTCGGAGATTGTTTTGTCGTCTCGGAACAGCGTTCCGTCCAAGTCAGAAAGTATTAAAGAGATGTTTTCCATAATCCATTATGAATGATTTTGGAATTTTGCGCAAGAGCCGCTCGTGTTTACGAACGCAGGACTGCGATTGTTTGTTCGAGCGGTCTCACCGCGTCCGCTGGACGCTGCATAAAATTTCCACTGGCAAAATCGCGCGAAACGCGCTACAATTCCCCCATGGACAAAAAAATAGAAATCCGCCTTGCGACAATCGCGGATTATGACGGAATATTGGAATTGTGGAACAGCGAGGAGCAAAGCCGCCGCGCGATGAACCCCGTTGACGACAGCCGCGAGGGAATCGAGCGCTACATGAAGCGCAATCCCAACACTTGCTTTGTGGCGACATTGAAGGACGGCTCGGGAGACGCGGCTCAAATAATCGGGGTTATTCTTACAGGCCACGACGGAAGGCGCGCGATAATCCACCATATGTGCGTTCACCCGGACTTTCGCCGCGGGGGAATAGCCGCCCAGCTTGTCGCCAAGGCCGAAGAAGCCTTGCGCGCGGAGGGCATAAATAAAATTTTCGGCCTTGTTTTTAAGGACAACGAGGCCGCCAACGCCTTTTGGGAAAGGCAAGGCTATACGCTGCGAACAAACCTCAATTACCGCAACAAAAGCTTGAATTCGGCGGTTCCCCAGGGAGAATAAAATGGCCTCAAACTCGCGCGACTTTTCCGACTTTTGCCTTGCAACAGAACGCCTTCGCCTCGTTCCCCAATCGATGAAATATTTGGAGTCCACCCACGAATACGCCTCCGACCGGCAGAACATGCGCTACATGATGTTCTTGCCAAACGACTCGATTGAGGACACAAAACAATTTTTGGCCAACTCGGAGGCGGAATGGAAAAGCGCAAGCCCCCGAGACTTTCAGTGCGCCATCTTGCGCGGCGGCGAGCACATCGGCGGCATTAGCGTCACCTTGCTGGACGCGGCCTCTAACGCTCTTAGTGGCTCCAGCAATTCCGGCGACGCCTCAAGCATTTCCGCCGAGCTTGGCTGGTGCCTAAAAAAATCGGCGCAAGGAAGCGGGTTGGCGCAGGAAGCGGCGGCCGCCCTAATCCAGTGGACAAACAAAACTTTTGGCGTGACTCGCTTTATTGCCCATTGCGACAGTGAAAACATCGCCTCGTGGACTACGATGGAAAATCTTGGAATGAAGCGGGTTTGTCAAACGGGCGGCCGCCGCAACAAGCTGGCGCCAGAAGAGGAGCGCGAGGAATTTACCTACGAGCTGGAGCTTTCAGACGAATGGGTCACGCTTTCGCGCTTTGACATGAAAAACCTTCCGCAAGTTGTGGACGTTGTTCTTCCCCTTTGGGCGCCGCCTTCCGACGACAAGGACTTTGTAAGGCTTGACGTTGAGTTCATTGTCCGCAACAACATTTACCAGCCCAGGCTTTCGTTCCAACTGGCCGACAAAAGGCGTTCCCCCGACAACGAATTGCTTTCCGCCGCCTTCTTTACGCTAAAGGACGACACAAACACGGCCCGCGCATGGCTTGAGGAAAATTCCCGAGACTGCTCGGACTCGCAAAAAGCCTCGCTTGAGATGGTAAAGACTTACCTTGAATACATGGACAAAAAGGCGCTTTCCTTCATGAAAAGCGACGACATAAAGCTTTCGCTATACGTCAGCCGGAAGCGCGGAATGGGCGCGGCCCTTTTGGAAAAGCTTCTTCCCCGCTTGGCGGCCAAGGGCTATAAAAACCTGTATTTGTGGACCGACAGCGACTGCAACTGGAAGTGGTACGTAAAACACGGCTACCTTCTTGTGTCGCAGGAAGTTTACGCGCCCTTTTCCGAGCCGGGCCGCGACTACACTACTTTTGTCTTTAAAAAGCCGCTGGCCTTGGACAAGCGCGACGCCCTTGAAAAGATTCACAAAATTTAATATACTATTTATCTATGGCTATATTGGAATTGCAAAATGTCAGCAAAGTTTACCAAATGGGAAAAACATCAGTAAACGCCGTGCATGAGGCTTCGTTCTCTATCAACGCTGGCGAATTTGCGTCCGTTTCAGGCCCGTCTGGCTCGGGCAAGTCA
The DNA here is from genome assembly GCA_900316905.1 of uncultured Treponema sp. Taxonomy (GTDB): domain Bacteria; phylum Spirochaetota; class Spirochaetia; order Treponematales; family Treponemataceae; genus Treponema_D. The sequence continues at coordinate 42,228 of ONET01000002.1, read as the reverse complement.
ACGCTTCTAAACTTGATGGGACTTATAGACTTGCCTACAAGCGGAAAAATTATCATTGACGGAACTGATGTATACGGCGACAGAAATTTAGCCCAGCTCAAATCAATTCCATCCAGCCTTGACCGCCACATGACGGAATTGCGCCGCCTTAACCTTGGCTTTATTTTCCAAAACTTCAACTTGATTCAAGTTCTCAACGTTCGCGAAAATGTGGAGCTTCCCCTAAAGTTGGGCCACCTTCCGCAGAGCCGGGCCATGAGCCAAAAAGAAGCGGCGGAATGGGTAGACTACCTTATCGAAACCGTAGGCCTCACTGATTGGAAAAACCACAAGCCGTCGGAGCTTTCCGGCGGACAGCGCCAGCGCGTCGCCATCGCCCGCGCGCTAAGCGCGAAGGCCCCGCTCATAATGGCGGACGAACCGACCGCCAACCTTGACTCAAAGAACGGCGACCAAATTTTGCAATTGATGAAAAAGCTCAACAAAGAATTGAACACAACTTTTGTCTTCTCAACCCACGACCAAAAAATCGTTGGCATGAGCGACCATATAATCCATATAAAAGACGGCGTGATTACGGGCCAAGACTACGCCGACAAATAAGCGGCCAAAATTCGTCAGACTTTTAATACTTTAAGTTCAAAGCCAATTCAAAGACAAGGCCGTATTTTTCCTGGCTTCCATAATAAATCGGAGAGGTTGTCTTAAAGTCAACATGCGGCAAAATTTCCGAAATCTGTATGCCAGGCGTGATGGTACCATAAAAGCCCGCGGCTTTTTCGCCCCTAGTGTCATGGAACCACTTGCAGCCAAAAGTCCATTTTTTAGTGAAGATAAAACGCGACCATGCGATTTCCGCCGCGAACAAGTGCTGGAATCCTTCGTACTGGCCAATGCCTTCGACCACGCCGGTATCTTTGTTTTTCTTGTTAAGCTCTTTCCTGCCCCAAATGGCCTGATACTCAAATGACAAGCCAAGCATGACAGGGTTTTCAAAATACTTGTAAATGCCCATCGTGAACTTTGACCTTGACATGTTTTTGGCCGATGGGTCAAAGTGGAACAAGCCTTGCGCGAAGACGTTTGAGTTTTTGCCCAATATTGTTGAAACAATTTCCAAGCCCGCGCAAGGATCGTATCTGTTTAAATCCATTTTTGCCCAGCGCTTTCCCAAAACGCTGACCGTAAATTTTCCAACGTAGCCTTCAACTTTGGCGGCAAGAGAAACATAGTCCGGCATTTCCTCTTCAAGCGCGTTGCTTTCATACTGCGCCAAAGTTTTTACAGAAGCATATGACAAAACCGGAACTGTAATGGCAAAAGTGAATTTTGAGTCTTTCGTCTTTCGCTTTTCCTTTTTCAAGGCTTCTTCCGACGTTATGATTGCGCACTTTTCGTCGATTATGTTTGTGTTCAACATTCGAGAAAGGCTCCAAGAAATGTCGCGCTTACCCGCGCTGATGTCGGCCGTTCCAAACAAAGTGTAGTCAAAATAAAGCTCGTAAACGCCAAAGTCCATTTCTGGAAACGACGTCAAAAACGAGCCGTAAACATAAAAGTCCGTTCTTGGACGGCCGATAAATTTAAGCGTGTTGCTAAAAGTCGCGACAGGCTTTGTGTTTTCCCAAGGATAAAACCAAACAAGGCCGCCAAGCTCCGCGCTCAAGTCGCCGCTAAATTCAACCGGCTTGTCCTTTTTGTCGATTTTTACGATTTCTGTTGTTGTGGTTATTACAGCGTCGTTGGTGTCGCCTTCAGACTCTTCGCCAAAAAGCTCGTCTATGGCGTCGGCCTCTTCTATGTCTTCGGTGTCATCTTCTTGGGCTTGTTCGCTTGCCAATTTTTTTTCGGCGGCGATTTTTCTGGCAAGCGCGTCTTCGGCCTCGGCCTCTTCGTTGAGCCGCTCAACTTCGCGCACGTCTTCGTCAGGCAGGCGCTCCATAATGATTCCGTTGTTGGAAACGTAGGTTTGCGCGAATAAAGACTGCCCGCAAAAAATAAGAATGATAGAGAAAAAAAAGGCGGGCGCCAAGGCTCGCCTTAAGTTTGAATGTCCAAAAACTTCTTTCATCTAAAGGCTCATGTTTTCAAGATATTGCTTAGAGTATACAACATCTCCCAACTTTTGAAAAGATACATTGGACACTGTTATCTGCGTGCTTTCGTATTTTATCTTTCCGTTGATTTTCTGTCCGCGCAGGCGGTCCTGAATGACCATCTTTAGGGGAACTGAGCGGCCCTCCACCTTTTGGTAGCTGGGAATCGCCGTCACGCGCAAAAGCTGGCCCGAAAGGCTGTAGTCCTCGCGCTTTCTGGTAAGAAAGTCGTCCTTTGTGGCCCAAACCTTCAATATCGGATAATCAACGTCATTGGCGGCCTTTTTCAACACGTTCAGCGAAATGCACACACATTCCAACTTTCCAAGCGTCACATACTCCGCGTCCGTGATGCTGTAGTTGACGGAATAATTTTGCGGGCGCAAATCGCCGTTGTTCACGTTTGTGTCCTGGAACTTGTCCTTGGGCGCCGTAAAAGTGAACTGCCTGTTTGAAGGGTCGTAGAACCAAATGCTCTTGGCGTCAAACTGAACGTAGCCCTTGCCCTTGTCGGCGTCGGGTCCGGTAATTCTAATGGCGCACATGGACTTGGCGTCGCGGCGGTGCATTATCGCGCTAGTGATTCTGTTTCCCTGTCCGGGCTTTTCCTGCACAAGAACATACTCGCCGGTAAAGTCGCTTCCATAATAGCCGGTGGAAGCGTCTATCTTTTTTAGAATTTCCTGAGCTTCCTCCAAAGGAATTTTTTGAGCGAAAAAAACCGATGAACAAGCAAAAAGAACCGCAACGGCAAAAATAATCTTTTTCATAAAAACATGCCTCCTTAATATCCTGCCGCAATTAGGTCACAGTGGCAAGAGCGCCCACAGGGCTAACATGAACAAGTTTTCGCAATGTAAACAACACGGCTCCAAGCGTGGTTACAAAAATCACGGACAACAATACAAGCGTTTCGCCGACATTCAAATAGGGGGCCAAGTGGCCGCCAGTCAAGAACAAGTCAAAGCCGGAAACAAACGAAAGGTTGTAGGCGGACGCGATCTTTACGACAACAAGGGAAGCGGCAAAGCCCAGCAATGTTCCGGAAACAAGCAAAAGCAAAATCTCGGTAAAGTACAAAGCCATAAGGCCGCTCGGCTTCATTCCCAAAGCGCGGAAAGTTCCGCTTTCAACGGCGCGCTTCAATATGATTACCCTGAACGTGCTTGATATTCCAACAGAAATGATAAGCACAAGCATCACGACAATCATCACGACAATGGCGCGCAAGGCCATGGAAAGCTTCTTCAATTCGGAAACGTTCGCCGACAAAGGAACAAGCGCAAAAATTGACTCCCCTTCCGCCGGCTTATAGTTATGCCAGGCGTCCTTGTCAAAGCTCAGCGGGAACATAGTGAACCGCTTTTCCAGCTCAGACTGAACGCGAGCCAATTCCCTCTTGCTGGGAGTTCCGTCAGGATAGTAAACGCAAACTTTATCGATGGGATTAATCGGCGCGCCTATCATTTCTTCAAACGGGATTATTCCAAAAACTCTTTTAAATGCCTTGTAGTCCAAGTAGGACGTATACATTCCAAACACGCTGGAATCCTGGAAAACACCGGTCACCACAAGGGTTTCCGTGTTCTTAAGGCCGTCTATCGTTTCCATCAACAAAACAACGCTGTCGCCTACATGCACCCCAAGCTTTTCCGCCACTGGCTGCGAAATCAAAATCGCGTCATGAGAGGCCCTATCTTCAATTCCGCCTTCCACAAAGGTGAACTTTTCAAACAACTTTTTTTCCAAGGAAAAATCCACGCCCTGTATCGAGCGCTGCTTGACGCTCACGCCCTCAAAGAAAAGGCTCTTGTCGCCAGAATCTTTTTTGTAGCGGTAGGAAACTTCAGTTCCCGCAGGAACAATTTCCCTCAACGCGGCGATAATGTCATTGTATTCTTCCAAAATTTCAAGCGAGTTTTGCGAGTCGTGCAAAATCATAAAGTCGCCGCCGTAGTACTGGCGCATTTTTCCCGTCATCGAAACCAACATTCCGTCAGTAATCATCAAGACCGAAAGCATCACGCAAACGCCCACGGCGCAAACAGAAAACAAGGAACTGTATTGCTTGGCCCGGCCAAAAAGCGATTTTATCGCAAAATTCAAGTTAAGGCTTTTCATTATCGCACGGCCTCCATCGCGGCGACAGGACTTGTTCCCAGCGCTATTCGGACAGGATAAATCCAGGCGACTATGGCAAGAACAAAAGACAAAATCATGCCGCTCATAATGTTGGACGGCCTAACGACGGCCCTCAAAGTGTCGCCGCCAAAAAGCTGGATCAAGTAGCTGTTGCTAAAATGAATCGAGCCGTTTGACAAAAATGAATTTCCAAGCGTTCCCAACAAGCAGCCTAAAATTCCGGCGGTAATCGTGAGCGCCAATGTTTCGACCAAATATTCAAGCGCCACAAAACGCCGGCCGGCGCCGATGGCTCTCAAGGCTCCCGTTTCTTTGGAACGGTCGAGCGCCGCGATTACAAGCGTGTTGTTCACAATGATAAAGCCGGTCGCGATTATGACCACAAGGCCAATGTTAAAGATAAGGCGCATCCAATAAATGTACTGGGCAGCCATGCCCGCGGCGGCGCGCCAGTCAACCGCTTGGCAAGGCCATTCGCGCTTGGCAAATTCTTTGTTCAACTTGCGAATCGCGCGTTTTACGGAAACGCCTTTTTTTGCCGAGCACACAATGTAATTCCAAACTGTTTCTTCATTTACAGCCGGCGCGATTTGATCCGATTGCGCCGCCGCTTCTTGGGCTTGCGAATCGTCCTGGGCGGCAAAGTCTTCGTCGCCAAAACTGTCATCGTCAAACAAGCTGTCTATTCCGTCTTCGTTAAGGTTTTCAAGAAGGCCGGAATTTTCCTTGGTAAAAAGGCTTGGGTCTATTTCCGTGGAATTCAAGCCGATAAGGGGTCTTAGAATGTCCGGGTTTATCAAAACGATTTTGTCCTGCAAGTCGTTGTGAACCGAATACTCGTAGACGGCGCTCAACGTGGCGGCGCGCAAGGTGTATGAAGATCCGGTAAAAGCCGCCAATTGAATTTGGTCGCCAACCTTAAGGTCAATTCCACATTCCTCGCGAATCTTTTTTAGCATCACGCTTGAAACCATCAAGGCGTTGTCGTCCTCGCCGTAAGGCGCGCCGTCAATTATATTTATTCCGGGCATGAGGCCTACATAGTCCTGCGCGTCAATTCCAAAAAAGAAGGCGGCGAAATTCTTGTCGCCAAAACGCAAAACCGCTTGGCCCGTTATTTGCGGAACGGCCTGGCGGACGTATTCAAAATTGGAAACATATGAATAAATGTCGCTGTAAGGAACAAGCTGGGGCAATTCGCTAAGGTTTCCGGTTATCGGCGTTTCGTCTCCAAACAAGCTCATCGGGAACTGAGCCTTTGGCCGAATTACGATGTCGCCAGTAAAATTTTGGCTGAAAGTTTTTTCTATTCCGGACCTAGTTCCGTCAAAAACGGCGTTGGCCATAACCAGCGCGGCGATTGAAAACGCTATGAACAAAATTATGACCAATGAGCTTTTGCGCGAAACAATGTTTTTTAACGCGAATTTCAGCGTGAACATAAGGAATATATTATAGTAAATTTAGAGGTTTTAATCAACATACAAAAACGGCGGACTTGAAGGGCGGGTCCCAGCGACGAAAAAAAGCCTTAGGTCCCCCCGTCCTTGCGTCGCTACGCTCCGCTTTGGATAGGAAAATATCCACTTGCGCTCTCCCGAGCGCTGCCAATCGCTTGCTGGCTCGCTGACGGGGCCCACCAAGGCTCTTTTTTCTGCGTCCCGCCTTTTTAGTCCGCCTTTTTGGTTTACCAATAATTTTACTATAAAATCAGGACCACACAAACCAAAGGAAGGCGGCCGCGGCTCCTGTTGTCAAAAGCGTGAAAGGCGCGCCCAATTTTAGCCAGTTTCCAAAACTCATCGGATGGCCTTCCTTTTGGACAATTCCCATCGCCACGACGTTGGCGCTGGCCCCGTAAGGCGTAAGGTTTCCGCCAAGGCATGAGCCAAGCAAAAGCGCGAACATATACAGTTCGGGCGCGCTTCCGACAGAAGCAGCTATGTTGGCGGCCACCGGAAGCATTACTATAATGTACGGAACGTTGTCTATAAAGCCGGACAAGACCACTGAAACCAAAAGAATCAGCGCAAAGGCCGCGAATTTGCTTCCGCCCGTGATTCTTGCCAGGAAATTTGCAAAATCCAGCAAAAGGCCCGACTCGCTCAAAGCGCCGACAACGACAAATATTCCTATCAAGAAAAATATCGTTTCCCAATCAAGGCCTTTCACCAAATCCCAAATTTCGCGAGCCGATTTTTTTTGCGCCAAGAAAAACCAAAGCAAGCCCACAAGGCCCAAGGCCATTACGAAAGTTCCGCTGGCGTAGGAAAATTCAATTTTAAGAAAAGACACAAGCGCCAAGCCGACAATCATCGCCAGCAAAAGGACCGTCGGAACAAATGAAACAACCTTTGTTTCTTGGACTTGAATTTTTTCCTTGGCCTTCCTGAAAATAAAATAGAAAAAAACGCAGCCGACCAAAAGGCCTGTCTGAATGAAAAAGAAAATCGAAAGCTTTGAGTTGTGGACAAAAAAGTCATTGAAAGTGTAACCGGCAAACGACGCGAAAATCATCGACGGCGGGTCGCCCACCAATGTCGCCGTTCCTTCCAAGTTGGACATGACCGCAAGGCCTGTCATGAAATTCACCGGCGACAAATTGAGCTTTTTGCAAAGCGCCAAGGCGATGGGCGCCATGACCAAAACCGTGGCGACATTTTCTACAAAAATTGAAATGATTCCTGTCATCGCCAAGATAAAGACAATCGCAAGCCCCGCGCCGGGCGAAAGCTTTATTATCTCGTCGGCAGCCCTGGACGGCGCTTTGGAATAAATGAAAAGCGCGGCGATTGTCATTGAGCCGATGTAAATCATCAGCACGTTCCAATTTATCAAGTCAAAAAAAGAATGGCAAAGCGCAAAGGCCCGCCCGCTTCCTTCAAAAACAGCAGCCGGAAAAAGCGTTCCAAGCGTTATCGCGATTACAGCCGCGCCCAAAGACCAAAAAACTTTCTTGTCTTGAAACGCCAAGACAAGCGCGTACATCAAAAGCGCAAGCGCAAGCACTATCCATTTCATTTTGTGATGTCCTTCTTAAAATATTTCTTTGAAAGCCGCGACAAGGTTCCGTCCACACCCATTTCCGTAAGTATGGTGTTGATGGCCGCAAGCAAGGGCAAGTTTTCAACTTCGCGCACGCAGGGAATAGCCACAGGAATTACGACGTTTGACGTTTCGGCTATCCTGATTTTTGCGTCGGGATGGTTTTTCATGTAATAATAAAAGCACACGTCGGAATTTATCGTGGAATCGGCGCGGCTTCCCAAAAGCAAATCCATCGTTTCATCAAAAGTGTCCACAGCGATTATTATCGCGCCGTAGCTTTCGGCAATGTCGCAGTAAGTGCTTCCAAGGGCGTTCGCGCTGGACATTCCCTGCAAGTCCTTGAAGGAATTTATCCGCTTGTTTTCATTCCTGACAATAAGAACTGTCTTGCTGTAAGCGTATGGCTGCGAAAAGTAAAAACTGCCGGCGCGTTCCGAAGTGACGCCGATTCCGTTTGCGGCGATGTCGCAAGAACCGTTTAAAAGGCTTTCAAAAATTCTTTCCCATTCAAGTTCCACAAACCTGGCCTTAACGCCAAGGCGCGAGCAAATCTCTTTGGAAATGTCTATGTCATATCCGACCAATTCGTTTTTTTCGTTGCGAAAGGTCCACGGGGCCCAAACGCCTTCCGTCGCTATGACAAGTTCGCCTTTGGCCTTGACTTTTTCAAGCAAATTATTATGCTCGCTTTTTTTGCATGAAAAGAGGACGGTGGCAAAAGCGAATGCGAAAATCAAAAAAATTGCAAATCTTTTTTTCATACGGCGCCTTCTTTTTTTAACTATATCCACATCGCTTGCTGCAATTCCACTTCCTCCTGCGGAGAAATGTTCCTTGACGCGGGCTTAAATTTAAGCTCCTGGTTTTTGATGCTCACTATTGTTTGCGGAGCCACCGACTTTGTGACAAAAGTGTTTCCGCCAATCACAGAATCTTTTCCTATAACTGTGTCGCCGCCCAAAATCGACGCGCCAGAATAAATTGTCACATTGTCCTCGATTGTAGGATGGCGCTTGACGCCCTTTAACTGCTGGCCGCCGTTTGTGCTCAGCGCGCCCAAGGTGACGCCTTGGTAAACCTTCACATGCTCGCCGATGACGGTGGTTTCGCCGATGACTATTCCAGTTCCGTGGTCGATGAAAAAATATTTTCCCAGCGTGGCGCCAGGATGGATGTCGATTCCCGTGCGGCTGTGGGCGGCCTCGGTCAAAATTCTGGGAATCAGCGGAACTCCAAGAACAAAGAGCTCGTGGGCAAGGCGGTTGACGGCGATTGCGTAAAAGCCGGGGTATGACAAAATTATTTCGGTCTTGTCAAAGGCGGCGGGGTCTCCGTCGTAGGCGGCCTGCAAGTCGCTTTCCAAAAATTCGCGGACGCGCGGAATTCTGTCAAACAATTCATGGGTAATCAAAAGCGAGCGCTCGCGGAGCTTTTCTTCCGCAGCGCCCTTGTTTTGAGGCAGCTTTTTGAGAGCCAAAAATATTTGCTTGTTCAAGGCCAGCATGACTTCGCGGCACAAGACGGAGATGTAGTTTTCCAAATCGCTCGCCTTGTATTCGCGCTCGCGGAAATATCCGGGAAACAAAATCCTAAAAAATTTTTCTATCAAGCCCTGAATCAAAACAACGTCAATTTCAACTTCGTCGTCAGTCTTATTGATGAAAAATTCTTCTTTTTTGTAGTGCTCGATTATTCCGCGAATCGCCCGCGTCTCAAGCTGCCCGGCGCTTTCTGACATTCTTTTAGAATAGCGCAATAGAAATTATTTTTCTAGTCTATTCACAAGGAACGGAATCGCTTTTTCAAACTTAACGCCGTAAAAATGCGAATCGTCTCCAAGCGTCTTTTTCATCGACTCAACCACAAAGTCTGCGGCGATGGCGGCGGCTTCCAAGACCGGCTTTCCGCGCAAAAGGGCGCCGGCAAAGGCGGACGCGTAAACGTCTCCGGTTCCGTGCATGGCGGCTGGCAGGCGCTCGTTAAAATAATAGTCTATCCTGCTTCCGTCGGAAACGGCCACGCCCAACTTTGAAGGCTCAAAGCTCACGCCGGTCAAAATTACGTTCTTGGCGCCCAGCTTGTGAAGGCCGGCGATTGTCTTTTCAATGTAGACCTTGTCGTAGCCGCTTTCGATGTATTCTTGGCCAAGCAAAAAGCTGGCTTCCGTAAGGTTGGGAAGCGCGTAGTCCGCGACAGCCACAAGGCGGGCCATCTCTTTGGGGAAGTCCGCGTCAAAGCCGGCGTAAAGCTTTCCGTTGTCGGCCATCGCCGGGTCTACGATTTTGACGGCGCCTGGGCGGGCGGCTTTTTGGAATATGTCAAGGATGTGGGGAATTTGAGCCTTGGAAACGTAGCCTGTGTAAAAGGCGTCAAAGTCAATTTTTTCCTTGAGCCACTGGTCAAGAATTTTTGGCATTTCGTCGGTAAGGTCGCGGAAAGTCCAGGCGCCAAAGCCCTTTCCAGTATGGTTGGAAAGAACCGAGCTGGGCAAAATCGCGGTCTCTATTCCGCAAGCGCTGACGATTGGAAGGGCGACAGTGAGCGAGCACTGTCCCACGCAAGAAATGTCCTGAATTGTAAGAAGTCTGTGATCCTGAGCCATTTTTTAATCTCCTATGCTTGTAAATCTAGCGAAAAACTGGTATCATTCATATACCCAATTTTAATAAATTTTTATAATGCCAGATGATAACGATAGACTTTAGCAAAAGAAAGGGCCAAGGCCTTTCCGACTTTTTGTACAGCTCGATAAAAAGGCAAATCGTCTCCAACAGCATAGCGGCCGACGAGCGCCTGCCTTCCCGCCGCGCCCTGGCGCAAAACTTAAAGGTAAGCGAAATCACCGTGCAAAACGCCTACGCCCGCCTAATAAGCGAAGGCTACATTTATTCGGAAGAAAAGCGTGGATACTTCGCGCAGGGAATTCCTTCAGGCGGAACATTCTTGGCGGACGCGGCGCAAAAAATTCCGCAAGGCGCCGAGGAGCCGCAAAAGGGCAAGGACGCCAATTGGCTTGCGGACTTTAAAAGCAATTCCACGAACTTTGAAAAATTTCCCTTCAGTCTTTGGGCGCACCTTATGCGGCAAGTCTTGAATTCCGGCGACGAGCGGCTCCTGCAAAAAATTCCAAGCGGCGGCGCGGACGAATTGCGCAAAGCCATTTCCCGCCACTTGCGCCGCTTTAGGATGATTGAGGCCAGCCCCGAGCAAATAGTCATCGGAGCGGGAACTGATTTTTTGTACACGCAGCTGGTCCACTTTTTTGGAGCGGACAAAACATACGCCGTGGAAAATCCCGGCTACCGGCAATTCGCTTCCGTGGCAAAGCTGTGCGGCGCAAAATGCGTTGCGGCCGGCCTGGACAAAAGCGGAATAAAGACAAGCAAGCTTAAGGACGCGCAAATCGTCCACGTCTCTCCCCTGCACCATTTTCCGACAGGAATCGTAATGCCCTACGCCCGCCGCTTTGAGCTTTTGGAATGGGCGGCGAGCGAAAAAAAGCGCTTTATAATCGAAGACGACTACGACTCGGAATTTCGCTTCAACGCAAAGCCCATAGAGCCGCTCTTTAGCGCCGCCGCCGCATCGGAAAAAACGCGCGGGCACGTGATTTACATCAACACGTTCTCAAAGACGCTCGCTCCGTCAATAAGAATTTCATACATGATTCTGCCGCAAAACTTGGTTCAAGAATATTACAAAAAAAACGGCTTTTATTCCTGCCCTGTTTCCGCGTTTGAACAATACACGCTCGCTCGCTTCATAGACGAAGGCCACTACGAAAAGCATTTGACAAAAATGAAAAACCATTACCGCAATCTGCGCAACGACTTGATTCGCGCCTTGAGCGCCAGCCGCCTTTCAAAGAGCTGCGAAATCCTTGAAGAAAATTCCGGCCTGCACTTTATTCTGCGAATCAAGTCAACTGAATCCGGCAAGAAGCTCCAGGGCCGCCTGTCGGAAAAAGGAATAAATGTTGCCTTGCTTAGCGATTTTTATTACAATAAGCCAAAAGACCAAAGTTCGCGCGCGGACTTTGTGATAAACTATTCGGGCATCCAAAAAAACAAAATCGCGCAAATAGTAAAAAAAATGGAGGCGGCCCTTTGTTGAAATTTAACATTCTCTTCCAAGACCAAAACATCGCCGTCATTTGCAAAAGCGAAAACTTGTTGAGCGTTCCCTATCCCGGCTTTCGCGGAAAAACGGCGCTCGGCCTTTTGGAAGAAAACATGAGGAAGCGCGGAACTTATTCCGCCAAGCATAGGCCCTTCGCCGTCCATCGGCTGGACAGGGAAACCAGCGGCGTGATGATGTTCGCGCTAAACGAGAGAGCGCAAAAAACGATTATGAATTCTTGGCAAGTCATGGTCACCGAGCGCCTCTACCGCGCCGTCGCCCAAAATCCGCTCGGAAAAAACGCCGCCTTAAACGCGCTTCCAGACTGCGGCCTCATAGACAGCCCCTTGGCCTACAACGCATACAACCAAGCCTTTGTTCCCAAAGGCGGCTCGGCCGGAAAATTCAAGACAATCCCGGCGCGGACAAATTACAAGATAATCGCGCGCGGCGATCGCTACACGCTTTTTGAGCTTTCATTGGACACCGGCCGCAAAAACCAAATAAGGGCTCACCTTGCAAGCCTGGGCTATCCCCTGTGCGGCGACAAAAATTACAGGGCAAAGGCAAACCCTTTTGGCCGCCTTGCCCTGCACGCGCGCACGCTTGAATTTATCAATCCGTGGACAAAAGAAAAAACGCGCTTTGAAATTCCCGAGCCCGCGGACTGGGAAAAAGCTTGCAACGATACGATTGCCCGCCCGCGTGAGCGGGCAAGTAAATAATTTCCTTATGCAAAACGGCGGGCTTGCCCGACGTAGCGGCCTAAACCTTGTAGCTTTTGAGCAAGTCCAAGACTTTGGCGTTCAAGTCGCTGTTGGTGTCAGACTCTTCCGAAGATTTTTGCGCTTGCCTTGAAATTTCCTCGATGGAATTTTTTATGCCGGCGGTAAGAATCGTGATTTCGCTGGCCGCAGTGCGAAGCTCGTCCATGCGCGAAAAAACCTTTCCGCTTTCTTCTTCCATTTCACGGCTCGCGTCTTGAATGGAGCGGGACGTCGCGTCAACTTCCGACATTGAAGACAACAAATTCTTGGCGCCTTCCTGCTGCTCGTCAACGCTTGCCAAAACCTCAGAAAGCATTGACTGGATTTCGCTGATTTTTGAGTCCAGGCTTTGGAAAGAAGAAAGCGAAAGCTTTGAGGCGTCAACAATTCCACCAATCGCTTCGGTAATCGACTTGATTAGGTCGCCGATGCTCTTTGACTGCTTGGCCGAACTTTCCGCCAAAGAACGGATTTCTCCGGCGACAACCGCGAATCCCTTTCCCGCCGCGCCGGCGTGGGCCGCCTCTATCGACGCGTTCATAGCCAGCAAGTTGGTCTGGCTCGCGATGCTGCGGATAACCGAGTTGGCTTCCTTTAACTTTCCGGCCTGAGCCTGAATTTCGCCAACCTTGTCAACTACAGTCATTTGGTCTTTTTGGCCGTTCTTTGAATCGTTGACAAGCAATTCGTACTTTTGTGAAATTTTGGAAACGTTTTGGTCAACGCTCTGAATGTTGGCGGATATTTGCGTGACGCTTGCGGAAACTTCGCTAATCGCGGACGCTTGGATTCCGATTCTTGACGACAAGAGCTGAATGGACTTGCTGACGTTAGAGCTGTTTTCCGCGACATAATCCATAGTCTCGTTCTGCGCCTTGGCGCGCGAATTTATTTCTTCCGCGGTTTGTGTGGCGCTCTTAACGCCGTTCCTTGTTGTCGTGGCGTAATTCGCGATTTCAGTTCCAGAAACCACAAGCGACGAAACCGAATCCTTGATTGTCATGAACATTTTGGACAAGCTTTCCGTAAGCGCGTTGCAAGCTTCCGCCAGCTCGCCAATCTCGTCTTTGCTCTTTGCCGGAATCTTTTGCGACAAGTCCGCCTTGCCTGTGGCTATGTCATTTATCTCGTCGGTCACCTTTTTCATTTTGTCAAACAAAACGCGCAAGGCCATGTTCACCGCAAGGATAATGACGGCAAGCAAAACAACCGACACGACGACAATGCGAACCATCAGCCATTGAATCGAAGAGCGCAAGGCGGACGCGTCGTAGTCGGCGGCCACAAAGCCAATCGCGGTCCTTCCGTCCATTATTGGCGCGAAAACCGTTATAAGCCAGCCCCAGCCTTCCTGCCATTCCATTTTACTCGCCTGGGTTTTTCCAGTTGACATCGCAAGAAGAGCCGGCTCGCCATAATTGTCCTTGGTCTCCAAAGTTCCCAACGGAGAAAAATTCTCTTCGTCGCTAGGGTCGCAGGAACCGTCGATTACATACATGTATTCGTCGGCGTTTGCCGGAACCATCGTGTAAAAATACTTGGCGCTGGAGGCTTCCTTCATCGCGAGCAGCTCTTCGCGCATCATCTTGAAGCGCAAGGAGTCTGGATTCTTGTCTTCCAGCACGCGGCGAAAATTGTCAATGCGCTCGTTTAGGTATTTGGAACCGTGCTCAACCAAGGGCGTTCCTTCAGCGATAAATGTGTTGACGCTCATGCGGGCCGACTCGCGAATCGCAAGGACAGAAAACAAAAAAATCGCCGCCGCAAAAAGCGCTGAAATAAAAAGGGTGTACTTAAACCTCAATGAAAATTTCTTCATAATTCAACAATTATATGCCATAAAATTGACTTTTTCAAGTTTTTTTTTAATAATGGAAGAATGATAAACCCCAACAAACTGTTCCAGCTAAGCGGCGGCCAGCAAAGAAGAAAGCTGGCGCTTTGCTTTGGAGCCTTGGAGCGCGACATTTTGGGAATCGCCGAAAAGGGCAGCGAATACAACTTTCATTCCATGCCGCGCGCCGACTACATAAAGGCCTTGTGCCGCGTCTTTTTGCAAGATCCAAAGATATCGCAGGAGGCCGCCAAAAAGATTTCGGCCGCGCTTGAAAGCCAGCCGTTTGACGAGCGCCTGGCCTGCAATTTGGCCCGCAACGAGCTTCTTGCCATAATCGGAACTTTTCCCGCGGAATGGGACTTGATAATAGCGCCCCACCCAAATTCCAGCCAAGGCGGAACTGTTCAAAAGCGCGAATTCTATCCAGGCTTGGCCGTCTACGCGGAGGACATACGCTCGCCCTTCAACCTTGGCTCCATCTTTCGGACGGCGGAAGGCATGGGCGCCGAAAAAGTTTACCTTTCGCCAGGCTGCTGCAATCCCGAGCACCCGCGCGCCGTCCGCAGCGGAATGGGCTGCATAGAAACTATCGGCTGGGAGCGCGCGGCCTTAGACGACTTGCCGCAAGGCCAAAATATTTTCGCGCTTGAAACCGGCGGAACACCGATTGACGAATTTGAATTTCCCAAAAACGGCGTTTGCATAATCGGCTCGGAAGAATTGGGAATCAGCCCGCAGGCGTTGGCAAAGGCGACATACGGCCGCGTCACAATTCCGATGAAAGGACTAAAGGCCTCGCTGAACGTTGGCGTGGCCTTTGGAATACTCATGCAAAAATGGGTGGAGTCATTGTAAAAAGAACGCGCCGTGATTTACTCGCCGCTATCTTGCTTGTTGAAAGCTTCGAGCAACTGGTCTGAAATCTTTTTAAATTGAACCTCGTTGGCAAGCTTGAATTCTTTAAGAACGTCAACGTCAATTTGATAAAAGGCCACTTCTTCCTTTTGATAGTGGGTCATGAGGTCGGCCAAGTAAACAACGGAAACCAATTTTTTTACGTCAACAGGCGCGCTGTCAGGAGCGTGATGGTAACGGATGGCGTTCACAATCACGTCCGGGAAATTCCAATTTTCGGCGACGCGCGCGCCAATCTCGGCGTGGTTCACGCCGGCCAAAAGCTTTTCAAAAATCTCGGCGGGTATGTTCTTTTCGGAACTCATTTTTCGCACGCCGTTGATAAAGTCCGGGTGGCTGGTTTCAAAAATGATTTTTCCCATGTCGTGCAAGAGTCCGCAAACATAAGCGTCTTCGATTACATTGCGCTGGCCGTTGAAAAAATTCCTTGCCAAATTGTAGGAATAAAAGGCGACTTGGTAGGCGTGCGTCCACAAAGCCTCGCCCGCGCCGGTTTTGGCAAACGACTGGACCGCGCCGATGGAAAAAAGCATGTTCTTGATTCCGCGCAAGCCCACAAGCTTGACCGCGTCGTAAATGCTGGAACAAGGGCTGGCAAGCGCGAACGCCGCCGAGTTGACCATTTTCAAAAGTTCGGCGCTAAGCGAAACGTCGTTTGAAATTTGCATGGCGATGTCGCTCATCTTTGAGTCGGGGTCGCTCAAAAGGCGGTTGATGGCGGAAATGTTCTCCGGGAACTGAGGAAGTTCCTCAATCACTTTGACAAATTCCTCGGAAATAAAATCAATCTCGTCTTGCGTCTTTTTGTTCAAAGGAAGAATTATGCGAGTTATCGTTTCGCCGTTTTCGCAAAGAACCTGGAAGTTTTCTTCGGTAAGGCCGATTTTTTGCAGCATCAAAATCATAATGATAAGGCCAAGGCCGGCTCCTTCCGAATCGTCAAGCACTTGGTCCAAGGCTTGGTCAACCGAAGAATATTGCTGCGCCCTGGAAAGCTTGTCGTGGATGCGCTTGTATTCAAAGACAGTCAAGTCGGAATTGTTGCGCACTTCAATTTTGATTTTTCCATTGCGGAACTGCAGTATCAAGCGGACGTATAGGCCGGCTTTTTTTTGCAAGCTAAGATAATAGTTTATGTCGTCAAGCGTGTCGCTTTTAAATGTCTTCATTCCAAGCTCGTAGTCCGCTTGGTTTGTGATGTCCAATTTTTTTTGCTTAAAGTAAACGCGCTTTGTGTTGGCTTTTTTGGAATTTGTAATCAGCTCGCTCAGGCAATATGAAAGGTACTCAATCATCTGCGTTTGATCAAGTTCCTCCAAAAAGACGCGGAGAATGTCATTCATGTACACTTCCATTTCATGCGGAAGCGTATATGTGGTCAGAGAAAGCGGAATGCCAGCGTTGATGGCTGTCCTTACCTTTTTTCTGTCAACTTCAACTCTTTTGCCTTGCGTCGCCGGCGGCATGATTCTCTCCGAATGTTGAATAAATTCAGTAACTATTATACTACAAAAGCCAATAAAATTCAATAGAAATGCCCGCCGCCGCCCATTCCGCGCCCTTTCCGTCCGCCTTGAATTTCTTTCCAATTTTCTATATAATGGCCTTTATGGTCTTAAAACTGATTTTTACAATCGCGCTTTTGGTCGCGGTGGCGATATTCAGCGGCTTCAACTTGGACAACCGCTGCAACATTTGGCTTTTTGGAAAGGTTTTTACAAACGCGCCGATATTCATGAGCATTTTGGTTTCATTCGCTGCGGGAATTGTGGTCACGCTTCCGGCCGTGTTCTTGCGCGGCGAAAAAAAGATGACGGCGGAACAGGCGCGCGCCTTGGCCGAGCGCCTTGAGCAAAACGAAAAAAAGAGCTTGGAAAAGCAAATCGCCCGCAGGCAAAAGTTGGAGGAAGCCAAGGCCAAGGCGCAAGGCGTTCTTGCCAAAAAGCCGGCCTTTGGAAAAAAAGAAAAAGACGGCAAAAACAACTCCCAAGCCACAGAAGCGGCCGCTCCGCAGGAAAACAAATGAAGCGCTCTTTAATCGCGGCCGCCTTGGCCTTGAGCGCGGCGCTTTTGGCCGCCCAAAATTCCGCCAAGGAAATAAGCGCCAAGGCATTGGACTATTCCAGCGCGGGCGAATCGATTGACTACCTAAAAAAGCAAATTCCCCAACAAAAGGACGCCGCGCAAAAGAGGGCGCTCTTGGCCTTCTTGGGCGGCCTGCAGGAACAGTTGGGCGCCTACAAGGACGCTTCGGCATCCTACGCGCAAGCGGCCGGCATTTCCGCTCCCAACGTTGACGGAATGCCCAAAAAGACCAGCCCGCAATTGGTTTTGGACGCGGTCCGCTGCGCTCTTAGTTCCGGCGATTCGGCCACGGCGGAAAGCTATTTAAATTCCGCCGTCCGCAATTCCCAGGACGAAACGGTTCAGGCTTACATAAAGCTCTACGAGGTTTGGAGCCGCCTTTGCAAAATTGAATCCAATTCCCAGCTGGACGAAAGCGTCGCGCTTTTGACGGCTTACTCGGACTTTCCTTCAATGAAGGCCGTCCAGCCCAGCGTCCTCTTGACGCTTTGGTATGTCACCGGCCAAGAAAGCTGGGGCAAAAAACTCCGCGCGGCATTTCCAAAAAGCCCTGAGGCGGCGATTGTGGCGGGAAGCGCGCAAATGACGCCCGCGCCCTTTTGGTACTTTATGCCCAAAAAAGGAAGCGCGCTTGAAGCCGCCGCCGAAAGCGCCGCCGAGTCGCAAAGCGTTCCGATGGAAAAATCCGACGACTCAAGCGCCGGCGCGGGCGCGGACGACAGTTCCCAAAGCGAGGGCTCGGAAAAAATTAAGAAGCAGCAGCTGGGCCTTTTTAAAAGCCGCGACAACGCGCAAGGCCTTTGCGACCGGCTAAAGGAAAAAGGCTTCAAGCCCTACATCACCGAGGAGACCCGGCCCAGCGGCACGACATACTTTATCGTGGTCGTTGACGAAAACGCCAAGGGCAACGTCGGCGAGCAGCTTAGAAGCGCCGGCTTTGAATGCTATCCAATCTTTTAGTGTTTGTGAAGCGATTATTTTTGAAAAAATAAAATATATATTTAGATAGAGGTAACAATTATGGAAAACAAAGATCCACTCCTCTGCCACTGGGCCGACCAGATGGCCGACAAAATCATCGCCGAAAAAGGCGAGCGCGAATCCTACACTTGCGCTTCAGGCATCACGCCTAGCGGAACCGTTCACCTTGGAAACTTCCGCGAAATCATCACCGTTGACTTGGTTGTCCGCGCGCTTCGCGACCGAGGCAAGAAGGTCCGCTTCATTTACTCTTGGGACGACTACGATGTTTTCCGCAAGGTTCCGGCCAACATGCCAGACCCAGAAACTTTGGAAAAATATTTGCGCTACCCGATTACGATGGTTCCCGACACGACAGGCCGCGACGAAAACTACGCGCGCCACCACGAGGTTGACATCGAGACCCAGCTTCCCCGCGTGGGAATAGCGCCGGAATTTTTGTACCAGGCCAGCCGCTACCGCGCCAACCGCTACGCCGAAGGAATGAAGAAGGCCTTGCAAAACCGCGACCTTATCAAGGAATGCCTTAACGAATACCGCGACGAGCAGCACAAGATGAAGGCCCAGGACGTTTACTGGCCGGTAAGCATTTTCTGCGGAAAGTGCAACAAGGACACGACTACAATCACAGGCTACGACGGAGAGTACGGACTTACATACAAGTGCGAGTGCGGCTGCGAGGAAACCGTCGACATCCGAAAATTCCAAGGCGCCAAATTGGGCTGGCGCGTTGACTGGCCTATGCGCTGGAACGAAGAGAAGGTAGTCTTTGAGCCGGGCGGAAAAGACCACATAAGCCCGGGCGGAAGCTACGACACGGCCAAGCTTGTCTCCAAAAAAGTTTACGGCTGGGACGCGCCTATCACGATGCGCTACGACTTTGTCAACCTTAAGGGCGTTCCCGGAAAAATGTCTTCCTCAAAGGGAAAGGTAATCGCGCTTCCCGACGCGCTTGACGTTTACCAGGCCGAAGTCCTCCGCTACATCTTTGCCGGAACAAGGCCCAACACAGAGTTTGCCATCAGCTTTGACCTTGACGTTCTTAAAGTTTACGAAGACTACGACAAGACCGAGCGAATCGTTTACGGAATCGACAAGGCCAAGAGCGAGGACCAGTTCAACAAGGAAAAGCGCATTTACATCCTTAGCCAGATTGACGGAAAAATTCCCGAGACGATGCCATATCAAATTACATTCCGAATGTTGACGACCCTTTTGCAGACATACTCGGGCGACATAGACGCTGTGATAAAGTCCCTTGGAAACGTAAAGCCTGACCAAGAAGAACGACTTCGCCGCCGCGCCGCCTGCGCTTGGTTCTGGATCCAGCACTCGGCTCCCGACTGCGCCCCGGACTTTTGCTTTTCCCTCCGAGACGACGGCTCAAAGCCCCAATTGTCCGACGAACTTTTAACCGCCGTCCGCCGAGTGCGCGACGAAGTCGTTCCCAAGCTGGACACCTTTACGCTTGACAAAGAATGTCAGCAAGCGATTTACGACGTGGCCACCAGCATGGGAATGGAATCAAAGGCGCTCTTTGGCGCGCTTTACCAAACCCTTATCGCAAAGGACCAAGGCCCGCGCCTTGGCTCCTTCTTGCGCATAATCGGAAAAGAAAAATTGCAAAAGATTTTGGGCGCGCTTGGCTGAGACTGCTAGCCGACCAAAAAGCGCCGCGCGGCTTTCAAGACCAAAACCACGCGGGCTGACTAAAACGCGCGCGGAGACGGAGATTCTATGATTGGATTTTATCTAAAGAAAAACTTTTGCGACGGCTGGGATAACATTTTCTTTTTGATTGTCCCAAACATCATCGTGACCCTTTACGCGGCGCTGTCTTTTTTTATCCTCAGCGTCGTGTTCAACATTGAATCGTCTTTCGCGCTGCCCTTGTCGTGCCTTGCCTTTATCGTCTTGACGGCGCTGGGAATGGTTTTGGTCATGGCCAACAGCGAAAACGCCGCGGCCATCGCCAACTTTCAAATGCCTACGCTCGCCGCCTATTTTAAGCAAATCCCAAAAGTTTTTTTTGACGCGGTTCGCTACGGAGCGCTTTTGGGCGCCTTGGTAGTCGTTGCCTTTATCGGAATCCCGGTTTATTTTTCGGCCGGCGGAGTCTTGGGCTTTGCCTTGTGCGCGACCCTGATTTTCTTTGAGGCGATTTTCGCGCTGGCGCTGCAGTGGTTCATTCCGCTAAGGGCGCTCTTGGGCCGCGGCTTTGTCCAAACGATAAAAAAATGCTTCGTGCTTTTCTTTGACAACACGGGCTTTAGCGTCTTTGTCTTTTTCTTCAACCTTTTTTTGCTGGCCTTATCCTTTATGATTTTTTGCTTGGTTCCGGGAACCGCCGGCGCCGTTTTGAGCGGAGTCAACGCCCTCCGTCTTCGCCTTTACAAGTACGACTGGCTTGACGCGCACCCAGAAAACAAAACGCCAAAGCTCCGCAAAAAAATTCCCTGGGCCGCTCTGATCAAAGAAGACGAGGACAACCTTGGTCCGCGCGGCTTTAAGTCCTTCTTTATGCCCTGGCGCGACGATTCGCGCTAGAAAGACGAACAATAATCGTTCGGGCCGTCGCCACAAAAATGCTTACGCATTTTTTGTATCGGTTCCCGCCAACGGTCAAGGCACGACGATTCGCGCTAGAAAGACAAACTGCAATCGTTTGGGCCGGCGACAAACGCCAAGGGGTAACAAATGAGCAAAGCTTCGATTATCATCGAAAAAAATTTCAAGGTCGCCGACGTTGACGACAGGCTTTTTAGTTCTTTCATCGAGCATCTTGGCCGCGCGGTTTACACGGGAATCTACGAGCCCGGCCACAAGGAAGCCGACGAGCAAGGCTTTAGAAAGGACGTGATAAATCTTGTCCGCGAGCTTAACGTTTCGCTCGTCCGCTATCCGGGCGGAAATTTTCTTTCGGGCTACAAGTGGACGGACGGAATCGGCCCGCGCGACCAACGGCCAAAGCGCTTGGACTTGGCGTGGAAGACAATCGAGTCCAACCAAATCGGCATAGACGAATTTTACGATTGGTCAAAAAAAGCCGGAACCGGAATAATGGGCGCCGTCAACATGGGAACAGGAACGCCTAGGGAAGCCGGCGAACTTT
This sequence comes from uncultured Treponema sp., assembly GCA_900316905.1. Taxonomy (GTDB): domain Bacteria; phylum Spirochaetota; class Spirochaetia; order Treponematales; family Treponemataceae; genus Treponema_D. Next base: position 21,126 of record ONET01000002.1, on the reverse strand, counting down.
TGGAATACTGCAACTTTCCGGGCGGAACGGCATGGAGCGACCTTAGAAAGAAAAACGGCCACGCCGAGCCCTACGGAATAAAAACCTGGTGCATCGGAAACGAAATGGACGGCCCCTGGCAGATTTGCCACTTGGACGCTGTGGACTACGGAAAGAAGGCCTGCGAGACGGCCAAGATAATGAAGTGGATTGACGACTCGCTGGAACTAGTCGCCTGCGGAAGCGCCTCCTCCGCCCTTCCAACCTTCCCCGAATGGGACAGAATCGTCCTTGAGCAAACTTACGAGCATATCGACTACCTTTCGCTGCACAGGTACTACGAGAACCTTGGAAACGACGACGACTTCTTGGCTTCGTTTGTGGACATGAATTCCTTTATCCACAGCGTGACGGCCACCGCCGACTACGTCAAGGCCTTAAAGCGCAGCAAAAAAACGATGAACCTTTCGTTTGACGAATGGAACGTTTGGTACCAGCAAAAGCAGCAGCCGCACGGCTGGGAAGAAGTTCCCGCGCTGCTTGAAGACCGCTACTCGCTGCTCGACGCCTTGGTTTTTGGCGGCTTGGGAATCACTTTGCTGAACAATTGCGACCGCGTTAAAATCGCCTGCCTCGCGCAGCTGGTCAACGTAATCGCGCCAATCTTCACGATGAAAGGCGGCAGCGTCATTCGGCAAACGATTTTCTGGCCCTTCAAGCATCTTTCGGTCTTTGGCCGCGGAACTGTGTTAAAGCCGGTGGTCAAGGCCGCGACAAAAGAAACCTGTTACGGAGACACGCCTGTTTTGGCCACGGCCGTAGTTCACTCGGAAGAAAAACAGGAAGTCACAGTATTCTGCCTGAACATCGACAAAAACCAAAGCCAGGAATTAAAGCTTGAGCTGCGCGACTTCCCCCAGATGAAAATGATTGAACATATCGTTTTGACGGGGAACGACCTCAACGCCGTCAACAGCTTTGAAAAGCCCGACAACGTCGCGCCCCGCTCCCTTCCCGTCGTCAACGACGAAAACGGAGCCTTTAGCGTAGACATCGAAAAGCTTTCATGGAATGTCTTGAGATTTAAGTATTAAAAAAAAAGCCGCCCCGTAACGGAGCGGCTCGTTTTAAGATAAGCTTGCGAGTTTTGCCGGTTTTTGCAAAGCAAAAATGCGAGCCTTTCGGCGAGCAAGGCAAAACTCGACAATGACAAAATGAGCATAGCTCATTTTGTCATTAACATCGTCTTGGAATCCAAGTTTACGCTGCCAACATTCTCGTTTGAATGTTCCTTAAGAACGTTCAAGCTGAGGTTTCCGCCGGCGGCTTCGATGTGGGCTACAACGGCAAAGTAAGAAACGATTTCTGAGCGGACGCTGTCAAGCAACTTGTTGCTTTCCTTTGTGTCGCTGAACCATACGGTGATCTTTTCTTCCTTGGCAAAGTCGGCGACGGCGGCGATGTCGTTCTTGGAAATCTTGTCCAAGTCCAAGCCGTCGATTACCAAAGCCTTAACGTTGATTCCGCCGCTCTTCAAAGCGCCGATTGTGTTGATTACTTTGGGCAAAGTGAACGACTCTTGGTTAAAGTTCAAAATTGTGCGGTCGCGCATGATTTCGTCCTTCAACTCAGAGGCGTTGGAAATGTTCTTCTTTTTGGCAATTTCGCTGAATACGCTTGAGTACCAAGAAATTACGTTTGAAGAGTGCTGGTCAAAAGAAACGTGAACCAACGGATTTCCGGCCAAGAGAGCGTCCATTCCAAACTGAACCAAAACGGAAGTCTTTCCCAAACCCTTCTTGGCTGTCACCAATCCAAGCTCGCCTTCCTTAAGGCCGCCGTTGGAAGCGGCTTCAAAAAAGCGGATGGGGCTTGATTTATACAAATCATTCTTATCCATTACAAGTCTCCTTACTTTTGAGCGGCTTTTCGCTCTTCCTGATACTTCTTCTTCAATTCGTCGGAAACGGCGTTAGGAACTTTTCCGTACTTGAGGAATTCCATCGTGAACTCGGCCTTGCCCTGTGTTGAAGAACGAAGGATTGTAGAGAAGCCGAACATTTCAGAAAGAGGAACTTCCGCGTTTACAGTAGAAGTGTTGTTCTCATCGGTTGTGTCGATGATAACGCCGCGGCGCTGGTTGATAAGGCCGAACATATTTCCCTGGAACTCAGTCGGTCCTGAAATTGAAACCTTCATAATCGGTTCCAAAATGCAGGGGCCGGCCTTTTCGTAGCCCTCGCGGAAGGCGCCGATGGCGGCTGTCTGGAAGGCGATGTCGCTTGAGTCTACCGGGTGGTACTGGCCGTCGTTGATTGTGCAGCGAACGTTGACTACAGGAGCGCCGATCAAAGAGCCCTGCTGCATCGCGCGCTTAAAGCCCTTGTCGCAAGACGGAATGTATTCGTTGGGAATAGCGCCGCCCTTGATGGAGTCGACAAACTCGTACTCTTTCTCTTCGCAAGGCTCCATAAAGCCGGCCACGCGTCCGTACTGTCCCGAACCGCCGGTCTGCTTTTTGTGGGTGTAGTTGAAGTCGGCTCTCTTTGTGATTGTCTCGCGGTAAGCTACCTGAGGAGCGCCTGTCTCAACCTCGCACTTGTATTCGCGCTTCATGCGCTCTACGTAAACGGCAAGGTGCAACTCGCCCATTCCCTTGATGATGGTCTCGTTTGATTCGGGATCCATGTATGTCTGGAATGTCGGGTCTTCTTTTGTAAAGCGGTTCAAGGCCTTTGACATCTGGGCCGCGGCGTTCTTGTCTTTCGGTTTGATAGACAAAGAGATAACCGGGTTGGGAACATACATAGAAGCCATTGAAACGTTCAATCCGCCAGAAGTGAATGTGTCGCCAGAAGCGCAGTCAACGCCGAACAAGGCAACGATGTCGCCTGAGCCGGCTTCGTTGATGTCTTCCATCTGGGCGGCGTTCATGCGGACAAGGCGGCCTACCTTAAAGCGCTTGCGGCTGCGAGTGTTGTAAAGCTCGTCGCCCTTTACGATGCGGCCCTGGTAGATGCGGGTGTATGTAAGCTGACCGTACTGGCCGTCGTCCAATTTGAACGCCAAGGCGACAGTCGGCTTGTTGTCGTCGGAAACCAATTCAACTTCGGCTTCGTTGTTGTCCAAGTCAAGGGCAACGTTCTTTACTTCCGTCGGATCGGGAAGGTAGCGGATAACGCCGTCAAGCAAGGGCTGGATGCCTTTGTTCATGTGGGCTGAACCGCAGAACACGCCTACAAACTGCTCGGCCAAAGTGCCTTTGCGGATGGCGGCGATGATTTCTTCTTCTGTCTCGGTTCCTTCGAGAACGTGCTCCATCAAAGTGTCGTCGAACATAGAAGCGGCTTCAACCAATTCCTGGCGGTACTTCTCGACGTCGTCCTTCATGTGGGCGGGAACTTCGGCGTAGCGAAGCTCGTTTCCGTCGTGGCCTTCAAAGTAAATGGCCTTGCGGCTGATCAAGTCTACAACGCCTTCCAACTTGTCTTCCAAGCCAATGGGCAATTCCATCATGTAAGCGTTGAGTCCCAACTTTTCGCGAATCTGCATGCGCACGCGAAGGGGATTGGCTCCCTGGCGGTCGCACTTGTTGACGAAGGCTACGCGGGGAACGTGATAGCGCTTGAGCTGGCGGTCTACAGTGATTGACTGAGACTGAACGCCGGCGACAGCGCACAAAATCATGATGGCGCCGTCAAGAACGCGCAATGAGCGCTCTACTTCTACCGTAAAGTCTACGTGGCCGGGGGTGTCGATTACGTTGATTGTGTAATCCTTCCACTGAACCTGTGTGGCCGCTGACTGGATTGTGATTCCGCGCTCGCGTTCCAATTCCATTGAATCCATAACAGCGCCGACGCCGTCCTTTCCGCGGACTTCGTGAATCTGGTGAATCTTGTTGCAGTAGAACAAGATGCGTTCCGTTGTCGTGGTTTTTCCAGAGTCAATGTGGGCGCTGATACCGATATTTCTCATTTTAGAAATATCCATAGTATTACCTCTCAAAAAAAATTTCTTAAAAGTATAGTTAGACAATTATAGTGAATTTTAGGCGTTTATTCAAGGGTTTTCCGCTCGTTTTTAAAAAAACCGACCATAATCGTTTTTTCGAGCGGATTTCGCGCAAGCGCGGCTTGATTGCCTTTTTTTTACCAAGTGAGCGGAACATCTTTGGCAAGCGCGGCCGCCCGCAAGCGAAGCGTTGCGAAAATCCGCTCGAACTAACCATTGCAGCCTTGCGTTCTAAAACACGAGCGGAAAGGCCGCCGACACGCTGGCGTTCAGGCGGACATTCCGCAGCTTGACCAAAAAGCTGGCGGCGGCGGACGGCGTGAATTTGGCCGTTCCGTTCTTTTGGCTGGCCTCAAAGGCGGCCCATACGGCGGCCACAAACGACTTGCGCGGATAATAGGCCGCCTTCAGCCGCTCGGTCCATTCGCGTTTTTCCCAGTAAAATTCCGGCTGGAAGGAGGCGCCGCACGACACGCTTAACCGCCCGCCGCGCTCTCCGGCAAAGCTGTGGCTAAAGGTCGCCGTGGCGCCAGCCTTTGGAAGCGGCGTGACAGTTTCTTGCGCGGGCGATTGCCTCAAAATTGCGGCGCCAGAAGTTCCGCAAAGCCTAAAGGAGTTTCGTTTTCCGCTTATTTGAACCCCCGCCGAAAAGCGCGCTTCCAAAGAATTGTGGCCGCTTTTTTTGGAATAATCCACTATCCTTTCTTCCAAAAGCCCGCCCGCGCCAACTTTAAGTCGGCCGCCGTTTTTTAGTTTAACCGAAAGTTGCGGCGTGATTTTGGCCTGCCAATTTTTTTTGCCTTCCGCTGAATTTGCCGCGACATAAGGCTTTTTTTCGCTTTCAAAAATGTTGTCGCTGGCGTAAACCGAAGCGCAAACGCAAAAGGCCCCGGCTTCCGCAAAAAATTCCTGCGCCGCAGTCCAACGGCCAAGGCTGGACGGGCTTTGGACAACGCAAAAAGTCGTTCTGCTTTTTAAATGCGGAATTTCAAGCGCAAGGTCAAAGCTGGCCGCGCCCTTCAATTCGCTTTTCCAAACCGGAACATCGTCAAACCAGTCAAAGCCTTCCAAGTTTTTTTCTTCGCTATAATACATCTTGCGGAACAAAAGCCCTGCCGTAAGCTTGAAGAAATTCATGTAAAAAAAACCGCCGCCCAAGCCCAAGATGAACGGCGCCTTTTGCGGGTCGGCTTTATTTTTGACAATTCCAAATTCCGCGCGCAGGGGCATAAAGCGGATTGTCTCTGTCGAAAATTTTTCAGCAATCTTAAAGGAGACGGCGGCAAAAATCGCGTCGTCGCGCGCGGCGGAACTTTTGGACGGAAGCGAAACTTTTAAGAAGCCGGCGTCGCCTACCCTTGCGGCAAACGGACTTACAACGACAGAAAACGGCGCGAGCCTTTTTTGGCTGTAAAACTTCAACGAACCGAACGCCACAGTTCCGGCGACAAGATCCGAAAATTTTGACAAATCCAACGAAAGGCTCCAGCGGCGGTTTTTAAAAATGGCCTCGTAATCGTCAAAGGAATCCACGCCCAAAAAATCGGCGCCGCCGGTCTTGGGACAAGAATTAAAATAGCGTCCTTCCAGCGCGCCATAAGAAATCTTTGCGCCGTAGCCAGTCGCGAAAGAAGAATCAAGCTCGATGTCGCCGTCAAAGTTTTTGGGCGCGTAACAGTTGGCCCAGCAGTAAATGTTTGTCGCAAGCGGCGGCGCCTTTTTGGCCTTGAAAATAAGCCCCGCAAAAACGCCGCCGTTTGCGTCCGCCCGCGCCGCATTTTGGCCTTGCAAAACATTGCCGTCAGCGGCGGCCGGCGACAAAAAAAGCGCTCCCGTAAGAAGCGCCGCAAAAAATATTTTTTTCATGCCTATAAGATAGACATTTTATTTAAAAAACACACCGGTTTTTAAAAAAATTCTTAAATTTTTTTTTCGTTGGCAGCAAGGCCTCCAGCCTTTTGGGCTTAAAAGGAAGCGCCGATTTTGCGCTTGCCAACACACGACGACCGCCGCCCTTTTGGGCTTGCCAAGCCTTGAGGCCTAGGCCTTCCACTTGTCATAGGCCTCGCATTCCAAAATGCGGCGCGCGTTTTGCACCCGTTCCGCCGTAGGAGAAGGAACTCCTTCCAAGCGGTATGGAATGCCAAGCTCCTTGTACTTGGCGATGCCAAGCGTATGATATGGAAGAATTTCAACGCGCTCAACGTTCCCCAACGAGCGGATAAAGTCGCGCGTTCTTTCCAAATACTCGTCCTTGTCGCTGACTCCGGGAACCAAAACGTGACGGATCCAAATGGGCTTTTTGATTTGGTCAAGGTAGCGGAACATTTTAATTATGTTGTCGTTGCCCTGCCCCGTAAGCTCCTTGTGCTCCTCAGGGTCGATGTGCTTGATGTCCATCAGCAAAAGGTCGGTCACTTGCATGAGCGCCTGGAATTTTTCAAACCATTCGCCTTGGTCGCTAAAGGGGCCGCCCGATGTGTCGATGCAAGTGTGGACATTTTCTTTTTTTGCCAGCGTAAAGAAGTCAAGCAAAAAGTCCAGCTGCATCAGAGGCTCGCCGCCTGACACCGTGATTCCGCCCTTTTTTCCCCAGTAGGAACGGTCCTTTACCGCGTCCTGCAAAAGGTCGGCCGGAGACATTTTTTTGCCTTCGTCCATTTTCCATGTGTCGGGGTTGTGGCAGAATTTGCAGCGCAAGGGACAGCCGGCGGTGAACACGATGTAGCGCATTCCCGGTCCGTCAACCGCTCCGAATGATTCTATTGAATGTATGTATCCGTCAGTCATATAGTTTCCTATTGTGCCAGCCAGATTGCCGCGTCGGAGCGCGGCAATGACAGCAAGCGCCGTAAAAAAAGCCGACGACGAAAACCGCCGCCGGCTTTAGTTCCTGCAATTTTAGCAAGCAACAACCTCATGCGAGAATACGAGCGGTCAAGGCGCGCTAACGCTTAAAGCCTTGACTCGCTCGTTTTGCGGGTTGATTTGCAATTATCAACCCGCAATATCCGCTTACATAGAAGCGTGGCATGTACGAGCGATAACGTCGTCCTGCTGTTCCTTTGTAAGGTTGATGAAGCGAACCGCGTAGCCAGAAACGCGAACCGTGAAGTTGGCGTACTCGGGCTTTTCGGGGTGAGCCTGGCAGTCCTTAAGCTTTTCAACGCCAAAGACGTTGACGTTAAGGTGGTGGGCTCCCTTGGCAAAGTAGCCGTCCATAACGTTGACCAAGTTGTCGACGCGCTCTTCCTCGCTGTGTCCAAGGGCGTCGGGGTTGATTGTCTGCGTGTTGGAGATTCCGTCGAGAGAGTACTCGTAGGGAACCTTGGCTACAGAGTTCAAGCTCTTGACCAAGCCCTTTGTCTCCGCGCCGTAAGAGGGGTTGGCTCCAGGGCTGAACGGAGCGTGGGCGGGGCGGCCGTTGGGCAAGGCGCCTGTGGCCTTTCCGTAAACCACGTTTGAAGTGATTGTAAGGATAGAAGTTGTCGGCTCGGCGTTGCGGTATGTGTGGTGCTTCTTGATCTTTCCGATGAAAGTCTTGAGGAGCCACTTGGCGATTTCGTCGGCGCGGTCGTCGTCCTGGCCGTAGCGGGGGAAGTCGCCCTCCACCTTAAAGTCGTAGGCCATGTTGGGCGCGAAGATTCTCTTGCCCTTCTTGTCGGTAACGTCGATGTCCCGGCGCAAAACCTTGACTTTGGCGTACTTGATGGCGCTGAGCGAGTCGACTACGTGGCTGAAGCCAGCGATTCCCGTGGCGAACGTGCGGCGGACGTTGGTGTCGATAAGCGCCAACTCGGCGGCCTCGTAGTAGTATTTGTCGTGCATGTAGTGGATTGCGTTGAGCGTGTTGACGTACAAGCCGGCGAGCCATTCAAGCATCTGGTCGTACTTCTTCATAACTTCGTCGTAATCCAAGTACTCGCTTGTGATCGGGGCCAATTCCGGTCCAACCTGAACGCCGGGCGTCAAGCCGGCTTCTTCGTCCTTTCCGCCGTTGATGGCGTAGAGCAAGGCCTTGGCCAAGTTGGCGCGGGCTCCGAAGAACTGCATTTCCTTTCCGGTCTGAGTGGCTGAAACGCAGCAGCAGATTGAGTAGTCGTCTCCCCAAATCGGGCGCATGATGTCGTCGTTCTCGTACTGGATTGAAGAAGTGTCGATTGAAATCTTGGCCGCGTACTTGCGGAAGTTTTCCTGCAAGCGCTTTGAGTAAAGAACCGTGATGTTAGGCTCGGGCGACGGTCCCATGTTCTCCAATGTGTGGAGGAAGCGGTAGTCGTTCTTTGTTACCATTGAGCGGCCGTCCTGTCCAAGGCCGGCGACTTCCAAGGTGGCCCAAATCGGGTCGCCAGAGAAAAGCTGGTTGTAAGACTCAATGCGGGCAAAGCGGACCATGCGGAACTTCATTACGATGTGGTCGACAAGCTCCTGGGCCTGCTCTTCTGTGATGACTCCGTTCTTAAGGTCGCGCTCGATGTAGATGTCAAGGAATGTGGCGATGCGGCCAACTGACATGGCGGCGCCGTTCTGCGTCTTGATGGCGGCAAGGTAGCCGAAGTAGAGCCACTGGAAGGCTTCCTTGGCTGTCTTGGCGGGCTTGGAAATGTCAAAGCCGTAAGAGGCGGCCATTTCCTTCATCTGGCCCAAGCACTTGATCTGCTCGGCGACTTCTTCGCGAAGGCGAATCACGTCGTCTGTCATTGTTCCGTCGCCGATGTTGGCGAAGTCCTTTTGCTTCTCTTTAATAAGGAAGTCTATTCCGTAAAGCGCGATGCGGCGGTAGTCGCCTACGATGCGTCCGCGTCCGTATGTGTCCGGCAAACCAGTCAAGATGTGGGCTGAGCGGGCCTTGCGGATTTCGGGATTGTATACCTGGAATACCGCGTCAGAGTGGGTCTTGTGGTATTCTGTGAAAATCTTGTGGAGCTCGGCATTGGGCTTGTATCCGTACATTTCGCAAGACTGCTCGGCCATGCGGATTCCGCCAAAAGGCATGAAAGCGCGCTTGAGCGGCTTGTCTGTCTGAAGTCCTACAACCTGCTCCAAGTCTTTCTTTGAGCCATCGGCGAAAATGTAGCCGGGCTTGTGGGCTGTGATGCCTGTGACGATGTCTGTGTCGAGGTCAAGAACTCCTGAGCGCTCTTTTCCGTCAAGGCCGACTGACTTTTTGTTGTGCTCGGCCTTTTGCAAGCGCTGAAGCTCGTCAAAAAGTTCCTTAGTGGCCTTTGTAGGCCCAGCAAGGAATTTGCTGTCTCCGTCGTACGGAGTGTAGTTAAGCTGAATGAACTCGCGGACGTTTACTTCGTCCTGCCAAAGACGGCCGGCTTTAAAGCCGTTCCACTCTTCTCTCATAGAAATGCCTCCATAAAATATTTGAAAGAAACGCCTTGCAAGGTTTGCCTTGAACTCGCCATGCAGTCCTTCTTCAATTCTCTTGATTTTAAGTATAAAGCGCATTGTGAAAAAAAGCAATAGCGTTTTGATAAAAATTGAATAAAATTAAATTGAATTCAATCTATTTTGCTATACAGACGCGCGGAATTTTGGTGAAAAACGGACTCCCCGCGATGGAGGAAGCCGTCGGCTCGTGTTTACAAACGCAAGGCCCTAATTGCCGCGCGCGGGCGGTGGCTCCATCTTAAAAGAGCCGCATCAAATCTTCTATTGTTTCGCGGCGGCGGATAAGCTTTACGCTGCCGTCCTTGCAGATGAGAACTTCCGCCGGGCGCGGGCGGCTGTTGTAAGTTGAGCACATGCTCCAGCCGTAAGCGCCGGCGTCAAGAACGCAGGCAAGGTCGCCGCGCTTCATTTCTGGGAGCGGTCGGTCTTTTGCAAGCAAGTCGCCGCTTTCGCAGATGTTTCCGGTCACGGTCTGTTCCATCAGATTGTCGCGGGCAACAACTTTTCCGTCGCGGATAACTTCGATGTCGTGCCAGCTGTCGTACATGCTAGGGCGGACAAGCACGTTCATTCCGATGTCAGTTCCGGCAAAAGTTTTACCATTATTATGCTTAACTGCGTGAACGCGGCCAAGAATCACGCTTCCTTCCGCGACGCAAAAACGGCCGGGCTCGCTTTTAAAAAGCGGCGCTCTTCCGTACTTAGCGACAAAGTCGTCCAGAATCGGCTCAAGGCGCTTCTTAAAATCTTCCATCGGAAAATCTTTTTCGTCGTCCAGCTTGTGGTAGGGAATGCCGTAGCCGCCGCCAAAGTCGACAAACTCCAAATCCTTAAACTGCAAGGCAATGCGCAAAAGGTTTGAGACCGCGTCAAGATAAGGCTGCGGGTCCATAAAAAGCGAGCCGATGTGCTGGTTGATTCCGGCAATCGTAAGATTGTACTTGGCGGCGATTTCAGAAATCTGCGGAATGAATTCTTCCGAAATTCCAAACTTGGTTTTCTTACCGCCTGTGACAACCTTTTCGTGATGGCCCGCTCCGACTCCAGGGTTGATGCGGACAGCGACCTTTCCGCCCTTGTTGAGAGAGCCGTAAAGCTCCAGCTGGGCAAGGGAATCGCAGCTTGTCATAATTCCGTTGTCAATCGCAAACTGCATTTCTTCTTCGCTCACGTTGTTCGGCACAAAGAAAACGCGCTCCTTTGGAAAGCCCGCCTTTAAAAGCATTTGGATTTCGCCAACGCTCATCGCGTCGCAGTTGTTTCCTTCTTCAAGGGCAAGCTTAAGAATGTGAATGTTTGTGTTGGCCTTTACCGAATAGTTTGCGGTATAAGGATATTTTGTGATGACCTTAGCGACCGCGTCCATGCGGCTGCGCAAAATCTTTTCGTTGTAAACATAAAGCGGCGTGCCGTATTCCTTGGCAAGCTTTTCGGGGTCGTTGCCTTCAAAAAAATTTGATTGTTCGATAAATGAATTCATTGTTTCTCCTACAGCAAATGCGCGCGGATTTCTTCGCCGCTCAATGGGCTAAGGTAGGCCGGCGCGACGTCAAAAACTGTCTTGCAGCCAAGGCTTCCTTCTTTGTTCATTCTGTAAACCGCGCGGGCGTAAGCTACGAGAACGCTTGAGGTGAACGCGGGGTTTGAATCAAGCTTTAGGCTGTACTCAATCACGTTGTTGAACTCATTGTCCCAGCCGGTCTTTCCGGAACGGATTACAAAGCCGCCGTGAGGAATTCCTGAGTGGTCGCGCTTCAATTCCTCTTCGCTGATAAAGTGAACTGTCGTGTCGTAGTCAGCGAAGTAGTTTGGCATCTCTTTGATTTCTTTTTCGATGCGGACCTTGTCCGCCCCTTCTTCCGCGACAACAAAACATTCGCGAGTGTGCTTTTGGCGCGTCGTCAAGTCAGGATTGCTTCCTGAGCGAACGGCGTCCAAAGCGGCCTGCACCGGAATCGTGTACTGCTTTCCGTCCTTAACGCCTTCTATGCGGCGGATGGCGTCCGAGTGTCCCTGGCTGACTCCCTTTCCCCAGAAAGTGTAGTCCTTTCCGTTTGGAAGAATGCAGTTGGCGTAAAGGCGGTTAAGGCTAAAAAGGCCCGGGTCCCAGCCGCAGCTGATGAGAGCGGTATGCTTAAAGTCTTTTGCGACTTTGTCAACATTCGCAAAGTGCTCAGGGATTTTTGCGTGCGTGTCAAAGCTGTCGATTACGTTGAAATATTTTGCGTATTCAGGAGTCTGCTTTGGAAGGTCGGTCGCCGAGCCGCCGCAGATGATAAGAACGTCAACTTCGTCCTTGTGTTTTTCCACGTCCGCCACATTGTAAACAGGAACGCCCGCCGTCAAAATTTTTACGGTTGCCGGGTCGCGGCGCGTGAACACGGCCGTAAGCTCGCAGTCAGGATTCTGCTTGACCGCGCCTTCGACGCCCTTTCCAAGATTGCCATAACCTAAAATACCGATTTTCATATTGCCTCCATATAATATAGATTCCCCGGTCAAGCCGGGGAATGACACTAATGTCATTGTCGGGCTTGACCCGACAATCTTATTCCCTAGTTAATAATGTAATTTTATCCTTTAATGCTTCCTTCATAACCTCAACGAGGTTTTTTTGTCCGGAATACAAACAGGCGTCGTGCTCGTCGCCGGTCAATTCGCCCGTAAGAACGTAAGACGAATCCGCAATAAAACGAATCTGGCCCGGCTCTGGCTTTGTCTCGTAGATTTTCGCGCCGCCAAGCTTAAAGCCCTTTGTTAAAAGAACAACTTTTTTGCCCGCCTTCACAAGGCCGCCAAGCTCGGCCTCATAGTCTAAAAGAAGGTCAGACGGAGCCATCATATAAACGCGCAGCTCGGCTTTTTTTAGCATTTGGCGGATTTTGTTCTTGATGTTTCTCGCGCCAATGATTGTGATGTAGCCGTCACAGGAAACAACCTTTCGCGGCGCGTGCTTTTCCAACCATGCCGCGCTTTTTTGCAATTCCAAGATTCTGTTTTCCGTAAATGTTTTTATTTCAACCGGGCGGTATTTTGTAGATTCGCCTTCCAGCAGGCAAGCGGCGCCCTTTTCCACAAGAGCGGCAAGGCCTGCGTAAGCGTTGGAGCGCGAAATGCCTGTGTCCTTCGCCACCTCATAGCCGGTCATGTCGCCGTGATTCAGGAGCGCCGAATAAATCGCCCCCTCCTGGCGGGTGAGTCCAAAATCATTCAAACCGTCTATAAAACTCATGTCTGGCATAATAGTAGTTCTAATTAATACCACTATAACCGCCTTTTTTATTTGTGTCAATTGCCTTTCCTGTGCAAAACAGCCATTTCCGCTACCTTGCGTAAAACGCAACAATAACTTGAAATTATTTCACTAGACGCAACACTCCCCGCGCGCTATAATTCCACCGAAAACACATAGATTGCCGGGTCAAGCCCGACAATGACAAAAGGAGAACCAAAATGGGTGAAAATTATTTTAACAAAATTCCGTGGCGCGAGGCGCGCTTGCAGTTGGGACATTGCCGCTCTATGGCCAAGGAAGAATTCGCCGACGGAGTGAACGCTCTTAAAGGAAAGAAAATCGTTATCGTAGGCTGCGGCGCCCAGGGCTTGAACCAGGGACTTTGCTTGCGCGACAGCGGCTTGGACGTTTCTTACGCCTTGCGCGAGTCTGCCATCACGGAAAAGCGCCAGTCTTGGAAGAACGCTACCGAAAACGGATTTAAAGTCGGCACTTACGACGAGATGATTCCGACAGCCGACTTGGTTGGAAACTTGACTCCCGACAAGCAGCACACTCCCGTAATCACAGAAGTAATGCAGAAGATGAAGAAGGGCTCGGCTCTTTGGTACAGCCACGGATTCAACATGATTGAGGAAGGAATGATCATCCGCCCCGACATCACAGTCGTGATGTGCGCGCCCAAGGGACCGGGAACGGAAGTTTGGCACGAGTTCCAGCGCGGCTTTGGCGTTCCGGACTTGATCGCCGTTCACCCCGCCAACGACCCCGAAGGAAAGGGCTGGGCCTACGCCAAGGCGCTTGCCGTCGGAATGGGCGGAAGCAAGGCCGGCGTTTTGGAAAGCTCCTTTATCGCCGAAGTCAAGTCTGACCTTATGGGCGAGCAGACAATTTTGTGCGGAATGTTGCAGGCCGGAACAATCGTTTGCTACGACAAGATGGTGAGCGAGGGAATCGCGCCTGAGTACGCGACAAAGCTTTTGATGCACGGCTGGAACGTTGTAAGCGAAGCGCTCAAGTGGGGCGGAATCACAAACATGATGGACCGCCTTTCCAACCCCGCCAAAATCAAGGCCAACGCCCTTAGCAAGGAAATCAAAAAGCTCTTGGCCCCGCTTTACCAAAAGCACATGGACGACATCATCAGCGGAAAGTTCTCTTCTACAATGATGAAAGACTGGGCCAACAAGGACCACGACCTTTTGACTTGGCGCGAAGAGACCGGCGCGCTTCCGTTTGAAAAGAACGAGGAGTCAAAGGAAGAAATCAGCGAGCAGGAATACTTTGACAAGGGAATCTTGCTTGTGGCGATGGTAAAGGCCGGCTGCGAATTGGCCTTTGAAACCATGGTTGACGCGGGAATCAAGGAAGAGTCGGCCTACTACGAGTCATTGCACGAAGTTCCGCTCATCGCCAACCTCATCGACCGCAAGCGCTTGTACGAGATGAACCGCGTCATCAGCGACACCGCCGAATATGGCTGCTACTTGTTCAGCCGCGTCGCCGCTCCGATGATGGCCAAGGACTTTATGCCCAACATCCACACGGACGTTATCGGCAAAGGCCTTGACCTTAAGGACACCAGCGTCAACAACACAGAGCTTGTCAACGTCAACGCCGAAATCCGCAACCACCCGATCGAAGTTGTAGGAAGAAGACTAAGGGCTTATATGACGGCTATGAAGCCGGTATTGTAAGGCTAACGACTAGATTGGTTACTGACTAGGAAGGCGGCGGCCCGAATCTGGGCCGCCGCTTTTTTTGTTTTTCTTGCCCTAAAGTAAAAATTTATGCTATAATGTCGATATGAGCGAAAAGCAATTGGAATCAAAGCATAAATCACTGTAAGAACGTCTGGCTACTTTAACAGCGGCAACACCTTGGGTAAAATTGCGTCATCGTTAAGAAACTTGAACAATTCAAGTTTGGCATGCAAATCCCATTCAAGGTCTTCAAGATACATATCTTCCTTTTTATAGCCAAAACGCTTTACAGGCTTCATTGCGGCGGCATATAGGCGCTTGAATTCCCTTTTGTTTTGGCTTTCAATGGCCTCAACAAAACGTTTTTTTACGTCCACTTGGACAAAACAAATCTTCTTCATAGGTAAAATCCTCCTTTGTCACCTGTAATAATAATGGGTTAGGCTATCAAGAAGTGATAGGGGAAAAAGTATTTTTGAATAATTTTATTTTTTCATGCTTTCTATTGTGTATTTGCTATCCTTATATCCCCATACAAACATTTCAACAGGAGCATCCAAAGCTTTTATAAGAGGTTTGACAAATTCCAACTGTTTTTCAAAGTGATTGGCTTTATAAACAAGCGGAGCGATAATAAATTCATTATTATCCTCCTTTTCAAGAGGAAGATTAAAGTCGGCGCAAAGTTTTTCTTTGTCAATTATTTGGGAATATGTATAGGCCTCTAAAACACATCGTAATAAAGTTTCTTTTGAATCATCTTCCAAATAATCTTTTTTCAGTTCCAAAAAATAAATTTTCTTGCTTTTAGGTTTTGAGCCATTTTTGACGCTTAGCAAATCTATTTTTCCAAGACCTTTATCCTCACTTGTATTCTTTAATGGAACCTGGTAATCAAGGATTTTGCCAAACACAGCAGGCTTGTCTTTGTACTGACAATACATCGCATGCGCGATCTTTTCTTCTCGTCTTTCGCCTTTTGGCCGCTTATTAAAATTGAAATCGGATATTCCATTGTGACTTTTTGTTTTATAAGGGTCCTTGCGAGTTACTTTTATTTTACTTAAACCTTTCTTGAATTCGTCAATATGTTCAACAAGATAGTCAACAATAACTTTAGAATAGTTTTCTTTTGTGTCCTTTGTTTCCCCGGTATAATTAATGCATTTATCTTTGTAAAGGTTTTTGCAATCCTTTGCTTTGAAGTAAGAGGAAACCATTTTTGTTACTTCTGCTTTTGTGTAGGTTTTAGACATAATTCACACCTCGTAACGCTTCAAATAACTCCTGTGCTCCATATCGTTTGACCAATCAACACGGTTTAAGAAATCAGAATAACGTACATATTCTACGGAAAAATCTATGCCTAGCTGTTTGAATAGGTTTCGGAACGTTACATTCGCAAAGGAAACATATTCTTTTCCTTCCTGTTCTTCCACTTGGTATTCTTCAGCTTTATCATAATCCCAGACAATATTTATTAGGCGAATTTTTGGGGGAACCTTTTCTTTTTTTTGCGAGCAATAATTATATATTCCAAGAATATGAATATTCATTTGAATTGCGTCGTATATTCGATAATAGGGAAGAATTCTTGTTCCATCTTTTGGATCTTTTAATTCGGGGCAGGATTTCAGACTTCTGAAAGATTCAATGAAATGAGGCACGGCCTTGCCTGTATCTGTTAGATAACACTTTGGAGAAAGATAAGCAATACTCATTGATTTGGGATTGTCAAACCACTCAAGACATTTTGCCTCAATCAAAATTAGCTCTGACAAATCATCGCTCATCATTGAAACATCAAGATGAGCTGAATGGTCATGCCCTGACTGATCATCATTATTCAAAGCAGGAAATTTTCTTTCATATTCGATTTTTGAGTAATGTTTCCCATCAAAAAGAATACTATCTGGACCAATCGTATTATAAATCATTGCAGCGGAAGAACGAAGCGAGTTTGCACGCTTGTCGATTTCTTCATACGGAGGAAAGAAAAGGTTTGATTCAATATCTTTTAGATGACAATCATCAAGATATATTGAGTCAGACACAGAAAGATTTTGTTTTAATACATCTAGTATTCGTGTTTTACATTTATTCATATATAATACCCAAATTCCAATTAAAATTATTTTTTAACTCTATCAAATTATGTTTATCTGCAAAATCTTCAATTTGTTTCCATGTTAAAAAATTCAACTTTGAAAAAATCTTTTTATCATCCTCTACATAAGAAAAATTTTTTGTATTAGCTTCTGGCAACAACCCCAAATATTCAAAATGCTTTGCTGTTCGTATTACCGACACATAAAGTTTTCTAACTATTTTATTCGTACCAATTTTTTTTGATTTTGACCTACCCATTATACGAGTTTCTAACGTAGAAACCCCTTTTTTTGACAAATCGTTTATATTGACGCTTCTTTTTTCAATCAAAAGATGTTTCAAACCTATTTGTCTAAAAAAATTCGAACCAATATTCTTTGACGCTCTATAATTATCATATTGCCTTTTTAAAGTCCAATATTTAGAATTATTAGAAACCTTTGCTTCAGTAAAAACAACAACAGGTTCATCATTGCGCTTATATGAAATAAGCAAGTCGGGATCGCCAAATTCAGATAAAGATGGTTCTAAATAAAAGCAAAAATCGGTAAGCCTATTTTTCACATCTTCTATTTTTGCAATAACTAATAATTCTTTTGTCAAATCGTCGTTCAAAGAATAAACCAAAGAATCGACAATTCCGCGCTCTGAATAAGTAATAATTTTCATTTCTCTTTTCCTCCATACTCTACATTCTACCACGCAACTCCCAACCACGCAAATTTTCACTTCTCTCTCATCCCCCGCATCATTCCCCTAACATTTTTCTCCCACTCGTCCACCAGCCATTTTGGCTCAAGGGGTTGGGCGTACATGCCGTGGCTCAAAAGCCAGCCAAGAATCGGGTAGTCTTGGTTGCTCGTAAAGGTCATTATTGTCGTTCCGTCGGGCTGCGGCTCAAACTTTTGGTCGTCGGCCCATTTGTAAGTTTTGATGTAGGCAAGCGTTTTTTGCGAGGTGATTTTTATTTTGCAGCGCAGGGTTTCTTTTCCGATGTAGCGGCGGAAATTTCCTTTGGCGCGCTTGGTATATTCAAAGTCTTTGGGCAGCTCAAAAGTCCTCGGATCAACTTCAAGATTATGAATGTCTGGCAAATTGTAAAAGCGGACTTCCTTCACTTCTTGCCTTTGGTTGTAGGCATACAGGCTCCACATTCCCTGGCTGTAAATAAGCTGCCATGGCTGAACCACAAAGTCAGTGTCATAGCCGCGGTACTTAAAGCGAACGTAATTGTTCCCGGCCATCGCGCTTTCCAACTTTTCCCAGACCTCGTCGTCGATTTTTACCGGATCCATTCCCAAAAACAAAATGCGGTTTGAAAGCTTTTTTGACTTTAACTTTGAATCTTCGTCGATGTTGTCGGAAAGCGAGGCGAAAACTTCTATCGCCTGTTTGTAAATCGGCG
Organism: uncultured Treponema sp.; assembly: GCA_900316905.1. GTDB lineage: Bacteria > Spirochaetota > Spirochaetia > Treponematales > Treponemataceae > Treponema_D. Next base: position 3,281 of record ONET01000002.1, on the reverse strand, counting down.
TGTTCTTTATCAGCTTTAAAAGATTGGCCATAAGGCGCGCGGAAATAATTTGCTTTTCGGAACTTAGCGTCGCGGGAATGCGGAACGAAGGCCGCGAGTAATAAAACCCCTTCTGCGTCCTGTCGTATTGCAAAATGTCTTCCGCTCCAAATTTTAACCGCAAGTCGCGCAAATCGCGGTTTATCGTTGGAATCGACGCTTCCGTTTCACGCGCAAAATCTTCCACGCTGGGATAATGCATATGTGAAATCATATAGTCGATTTTCAAGATTCTTTCGTAGCCGTTCAAAAATTGTTTTTTCACGCTCTTCTTTGCCATCGCAATTCTCCTATTCACAACTATAATATTAAACAGTTAGACTATCAAGGAGTGATAGGCAAAAAAAATTTAGCGAAAAAAAATGAGACGTCCCTTACCCGATGACGCGCGGGCGGCATTCGGAAATCAATCGCGCTCTTCAATTCTAAAGACATTCCTGTTGAAGCTTAACGCAATAAGGTGCCGGGGGCGGAGCGAATATCCTTTTATAATGCTGTTTGTAAAAAACGCCCTAAAAGAATCCGCCGGCATGTCAGCGTCGGCAAAGTCAATGACCGTTCCGTTGTTTTTTTCTATAATTTCCACAGCGCCGTCTTTCATGATTAAAGCGCATTCCGCCTGGACTTTCTTTCCGGCGTTTTTGTCATAGACATACATGAACATCTCTTCGATTAGGGTCATAACTCTGTTTACAAACTTGCCGCCGTAGCCGCGCGCTTTCAAAGCGGCTTCCGCTTCGTCGCGAATTCTTACAATCTCATTCGGAACAACATCAAACTCACGCCAAAGATATTTTTGCTTCTTTTCCAGTTCCGTAATAAGCAAAGGGTATTCCGCCTTGCCGTATTTTAGCCTGACAATGAGCGCGCTGATTCCCGCCGCCAAAAAAGGCGCGGCCGCAAGCCCCGCAAACATTCCGCACGGCCCCCAAAAAAAGCCCGCGAGCGTTGCCGCCGGAATGGAAACCAGCGCGTCCCTTATGAAGCATATCATAAAACTAAGCTTGATTTTTTCGCGCATAAGATAATAGCACGACGCAAGGTACAGGCATCCGGTGAACGCATAGCCAAGGGAAATCAGGCGCGCGCATAAAATCGCCAACGAGGCCGTTTCAGAATCTGATATGCCTAATATCGCGGGAACGCTCGGGGCGAAAATATTGAACGCAAGGCACAGGAATGCGCCTTCCGCCAAGCAAGTTCGCTTTGCGATTACATAAATTTTTCGCGCGCCGCCAAAAACGCCCTCGCTCAAATAAAGGCTTACAATAGGGCCAATGGCCAAGCCTACGGCCTCAAAGACCAGCCGCGCTTCTGTCAGCAAAAGAACAGTGGCGGCAATCGGAAGCGCTTTTTCGCCAAAGCGCCAGGAAACAAATTTGTCAATGAAAAATGAAAAGACCGCCAAAAATAAATATGAACTGGAATCTATAAAACTATATCGAAACACGCTTTTTAGCGCGCCCCATGAAAAAAACACGCCGGGCTTTATGGAATTTGTTTTCTTGACCAAATGGGTCAAAACCACCATTAAGGAAACGGCGTTGGACAAAAGCGCGCCAAGCGAAATTCCAGCCGTTCCCATAAAGCGGCACAAAAGCGCTGACGCGCCTATATTGCCAAAAATCTGAACGCCGCCCGCAATCATGGGAATCGTTTCGTCGCCGTCGGCTATGACCATTTCGCTAAAATAAGAACACAAGGGCATGACAAAAAAGACGAATGACATCCAAAAAAGATATCGCTTGGCGTGAAGAAAAACATTTTGCCCTGGGCGGAAAAAGTTTAGGTACCAATCTCCCGCCGCCAGCGAAAAGGCCATCATGGCCAAGCCAAGAAGCGCGGTCATTCCCAGCCCAAGCCTAAACGCTTGGTCAGCCTTTTGTTTGTTGAACGCGCCCATTTCCTTTGAATACAAGATGGGAACTCCAATAGAAAAAAGGCTTCCCAAAAAAGTCGCGGCGCAAAACAAGGGCGTGACAAGGTTGATTCCAGAAACAGCGTCTTGACCAACCATAACGCCGGCAATCACCGAGCCTGACATTACCAGCGCCGTGGCGATTGACATGTAAACGGTACTGGCCAAAAGCATGGACCAGTATTTTTTTGTCATCATCGTTTGTTTCATCAGCTCACCGCGTCAATGACAATCAAAACGCTTCCCGCCACGATGCTTATCAAGCAAAGCAATTGCTTGGCGCCAACCTTTTCCTTCATAATCATGCGGCCGCCGACCATAACAAAAACAGGATACATCGCAAGAACAGGATCTGTTGAAACAGAATTTATCGCCATCGCATAACTGTAACAGACAATTCCGACATTATCTGTGAGCGCTCCGATAATCCTAGGCGCATTTTCTTTTTTAAACGGATTATAGGCTTTCTTTTCTTTTAATAAAACATAAACATAGCAGCCAAGAGCGAACGCCGCGTACTCCATTCCGACAATAATGATGCTGTCGCCTTCCGGCATGGAAAAGCCATAGTTGGTGTCAAGGCACACGCCCGTCACTATAGTTTCCAGGCCGTCAACCACCGCGTACATAATGGGAAAAATCAGCGTTCCCAAGCCTATATGTTTCCAGTTTGGTTTTTGCCCGGCCGCGCCGGCCTCTTTGCGCCGCGCGTCACCATTGCGGATGGCCGCCAAGGATATGACGCTTATCAAAATGGCAAGGATTCCTATGGTTCTTAAAGGCGTAAGCAAAGTTAAGATTGAATCCACCCTTCCCATTGCCACATAGGCAAGAATCAAAAGAATTACAGACGTTCCGCCGCTAATTCCTTCGACAGGAGATTCAACCGTCACCTCATTGTATATGAAGCCGTTAAAGGAAACTGTATTGCCAATGGCATAAGCGATTCCAAACAAGGTCATTGGCCAGTAACGAACCGTGCTTTCCCAAATAGTGAACGGCTCGTCGCGCGCGATTAAATAAGCGAGAGCGATTATAAAAAAAACGATTCCGACTGACGCAGAATACTTTAAGCAGACATGCTCTTCCTTTTTTTTGTGAACGCCCGCCTTGTACAGCAAGCATGTAGTTGACCAAAGGAAGATGGTTGATATTACGCAAACAAGCCAAATGATATTTTTCATAGATGTTGTCCAAGCAAAAGTCTAGTCATAATCTATGATAGCAAAAACGCGCCTCGATTTCAATGCCGTATTTTTTGGTCTCGCTTGCGATGATTCCGGAAAGGAGCAGGACCGCGACGATGTTCGGAATCGACATCAGG
>ONET01000073.1:8308-19239 GCA_900316905.1 uncultured Treponema sp. | reverse complement strand
AGTTCCTCTTTACAAATTGACGGCGAGCCTTACGCAAAAAAAATTGGCCAAGCTTGTGGCGGCCGCTTTGTCGCAATGCGCAGCCGCGATTGACAACGACTTTGACGCCGACATTATGGAATGGCGCTCGCTTTTGCCTACCCGCGACGCGATTCGCGCAGTCCACCAACCACAATCTTTTGACCAGCTGGAAAAGGCGCGGCGGACTTTGATTTACAAAGAATTGTTCGACTTGCAAAAGACGGTTCTCTTGCGCTCGCTAGAACGCAAGGGCGCTCTTCCCGCGGCTCAAATCTCCGAGGCTTCAATTGATTCAACGCCTGCGCCTTCCGCGCCGCAAAAAAATTTTTCTCCCCGCCAAGCCGCGCTTTTGGAACGTCTTCCCTTCGCGCTCACAAAGGACCAAATGGCCGCGATCGCGCAAATCAACGCCGACATAGACAAGGGCTACGACGAGCGCGCCAAGCTTTTAAAGGCAAGCGAAAGCGGCGCGGCGGACGGCCTTGCAAGCAAGAAAGCGCCTTGGACAATGCAGCGGCTTTTGCAAGGCGACGTAGGCTCTGGAAAAACCTTGGTGGCCGTCTTTGCCTGCCTGCGCGCAATTGATTGGGGCGGCCAGTGCGCTGTCATGGCTCCCACGGAAATTTTGGCCAAGCAGCACGCGGACACAATAGCGCGCCTTTTGGAACCGGTCGGAGTTCGTGCCGCTTTCTTAAGCGGAACGATAAGCGCCGCCGCGCGCTCTCCGCTTTTAAAGGCGCTAAAGGCTGGCGAGATAAACATTTTGGTGGGCACCCACGCCTTGTTCAGCAAGACGACTGTTTACAACGACTTGCAGCTTGTCGTCATAGACGAGCAGCACCGCTTTGGCGTGACGCAGCGGCAGTCGATTGTTGAAAAGGGAAGGACTGTCGCGGGCTTTAACGCCGCTCCGCACCTTTTGATGATGAGCGCCACGCCGATTCCGCAAAGCCTCGCGCTCACAGTTTACGGAGACCTTGACGTTAGCGTCATAAAAAGCCTGCCCGCCGGCCGCAAGCCTATTACGACATACCTTGTCGCGCAAGGCCACGAGGCCAACGCCTACGCCGCCGTCGCCAAGGAATTGCAAAAAGGCCGGCAGGCGTATTTTGTCTACCCAGCGATTGGCTCAGGCAGTTCTGGCCTTGAAAGCGCTTCTGGCTTTGACGCGGACAGTCTTGGCCTTGACAACGCTTCCGAAGCGGCCGGCCTAAAGTCCGCCACCGCCGCCTTTGAAAACCTTTCGCGCTCGGTCTTTCCCGGCTTCAAATGCGCGCTTCTTCATTCCCAAATTCCCGAAGAAGAGCAGACAAAAATATTGAACGACTTCCGCCAAAACAGGATTCAAATCCTCGCGGCCACGACTGTAGTTGAAGTCGGCGTCGACGTTCCCAACGCCACTTGCATGGTAATCGAGCAAGCCGACTGTTTTGGACTTGCCCAGCTGCACCAGTTGCGCGGACGCGTGGGCCGCGGCTCGGAACAAAGCTATTGCTTTTTGATTTACAGAAACGGCATCACCCAAAACGGAATCGAGCGCATGAAGATTTTGCGGCAAAGCACGGACGGCTTTTACATAGCCGAAGAGGACCTAAAGCTCCGCGGCCCCGGCCAAATTACAGGCACCGCCCAGTCCGGCGCCCTGGAGCTGGGAATCGCCGACCTCGCGCGCGACCGCGACTTGTTGATGCTGGCCCGCCTCGACGCCCGCGCGTCTATTGAACAAGAGTTGCTGGGAAAAGATTGATTGTGGTAAAGAATAAAAAAGCGGATCCGCCTTTGGGGTCCGCTTTTTTGTTCACTTAATATACCCGGAATCTTCCAAGTACTTGCGCCTGGTCATCACAAGGCTGATGAGTTCCTGATACATGTTGTAGTCGATTTCAAGCGCGATGGGAAAGATGAAAAATTCCGTCTCGTCGCAATAGCGTTCGATGAACTTGGGGTCGGTCACGTAGCCCAAACTTATCATGTTTGAAATGCGGTCGGCGGTTTTAAGGATTTTGGCCTTTTGGCTTCCTTCGTTTATGATGCGGCGCAAAAAGGCGGGCTTGTCCTCGTCCTTGCGGCGTGTCACTTCCAGCACAAGGCGGTAAACGTCTTCGCCCTCTTCGTCAACGTTGATTATGCTGTTGGTGTCAAAGCCCGGAATGTCTTCCACAACGTCGTGAATGCAGGAGGCCTTTAGGAGCACGCTGTCGATGTAGCCGTAGTCGATCAAAATCGTCATCGTGTCCAGCTGGTGGCGGAACATGTTTCCGCCCGCGCGGCGCTGCTTTCCGATAAGGGCGGTGGCAAGCTGCATGTAGGGGGCGAGGTAAATGTCCCGAAGCGTAAGCATGGCCTTTTGCTCCATCGCGCCGCTTCTGTTCACTTGCATTTCATACTTAGCCATTCGCCGCCTCCTTTTGCCCTTCGCGCCTTAAAGGCTTTGCAAGTAAGACTTAAGCTTTTCGATGCGGCTTTGCGCTTCGGCCAGCTTTTTCTTTTCTTCCTCGACCAATTCGGCGGGCGCGTGCTGGGCAAAGTTTCCGCCAAGCTTGCGCTCCGAGTTTTGCGCGTATTTTGTCTGCGTCTCTATTTCCTTGTTGAACTTGGCCTTTAGCGCCTCGATGTTTACGCTTTCGTCAACGATAAGGAAAGCCTCAAAGCCGCTTCCAACCGTTCCAATCGCGCGCGCGGGCTTTGTTTCCACAAAGTCAACGCTTTTCATTCCGGCGAGCAATTCAATCATGTCGGTCTTTTCCTTGCAGACTTCGGCGGCGCTTCCCTTTTGGACAAGAATCGCCATATTCAGTTTTGCCGCCGGGTCAAGGCCGCATTCAGTACGCAGCGCGCGGGTCTTTCCGATCAAGTCCTTTAGCGCGTCAAAGCGCTCTTCGATTGCCGCGTTCTTTCTGTTTTCGTTGGGCTCGGGGTAGGGCGCGTCGATGAGCATTCCCTTGTATTCGCTGTTTGAAGAAATCTTTTGCGCGCCCGCCTTTGCGCGGTTGGCCGCGATTTCTTCAAGCGGAAGCTTTGAATAAATTTCCTCCGTCACAAAAGGAAGGAAGGGGTGGAGCAGGCGCAAGTTTTCTTCCAAGATGTTCATCAAAACGCTGGCCTGCCTGTCCTTTTCATGGTCATCGCCGTTCTTAAAGTTAAGCTTTGTCGCCTCCACGTACCAGTCGCAGAACTCGTTCCAGAAGTATTCCATAAGCGCGCTGGCCGCGTCGTTGTAGCGGTAGCCTTCCAAAGCCGCGCGCGAAAGCCGGGCCGCGTTGTCCAAGCGCGCGTAAATCCACTTGTCAAGCTCTGTCAAATCCGCGTCGGTGACGGGAATCAAATTGCGGCCCTCTAGGTTTCCCAAAAGGTAGCGGCTTGCGTTCCAAACCTTGTTGCAAAAGCGGCTTCCAAGCTTAAAGGAATCTTTGTCAATCAAAATGTCCTGGCCTTGCGCGCACATAAAGCCCAAAGTGAACTTTAGCGCGTCGGCTCCGTACATGTCGATTATTTCAAGCGGGTCCATTCCGTTTCCCAAAGACTTTGACATCTTGCGGCCCTGCTTGTCGCGAACCAAGCCGTGAATGTAAATGTCGTGGAAAGGCGCCTTGCCGGTGAACTCAAGGCCGGCCATGATCATTCGGCTTACCCAGAAGAAAATGATGTCGTAGGCGGTGACGAGCGCGGTCGTAGGATAGAAGGTTTCAAGGTCGGCCGTTTTTTCCGGCCAGCCCAAAGTGCTGAAGGGCCAAAGCCAAGAGCTGAACCATGTGTCCAAAACGTCCTCGTCCTGCTTAAGCTCGCTTTCGCCCGCGCCGCACTTGGGGCAGGCCTTTGGCTCTTCGCGGCTAACGATGACTTCGCCGCATTTTTGGCAGTACCAGGCCGGAATGCGGTGGCCCCACCAAATCTGGCGGCTAACGCACCAGTCGCGGATGTTTTCCATCCAGCGCGCGTATGTGTTTTCCCACTTTTGCGGGAAAAATTGAATGTCTCCGTTTTTCCAAGCGGCGAGCGCCTTGTCGGCCATCGGCTTCATTTTTACAAACCACTGGTCGCTCAAATACGGCTCGACGATTGTCTTGCAGCGGTAGCAGTGGCCCACCGAGTGGACCATCTTTTCTTCGCCCTTAAAGAGGCCCGCTTCGGTCAAGTCTTCGATGACAAGCTTGCGCGCCGCTTCGGGCTTAAGGCCCTGATATTTTTGCGGAACGTTTTCGTTGAGCCGTCCGTCGGGCGTCAAAAGATTGACCACTTCCAAATTGTGGCGCTTTCCAACTTCCCAGTCGTTGGGGTCGTGGGCCGGAGTGATTTTTACCATTCCGGTTCCAAATTCCTTGTCAACGTATTCGTCGGCGATAATCGGAATTTCTTTTCCTGTAATCGGAAGCTTAAGCTTTTTTCCTACAAGCGCCGTGTAGCGCTCGTCGGTGGGGTTCACGGCCACTGCGGTGTCGCCAAAGAAAGTTTCGGGGCGGGTTGTGGCCACCTCGATTTTTCCGCTTCCGTCGGCGTACTCGTAGTAGATGTGGTACATCGCGCCCTGCGTGTCCTCGTGGTCAACTTCGTCGTCGGCCAAGGCGGTTCCGCAGCGGGGGCACCAGTTGACCAAGCGCTTTCCGCGATACATAAGGCCGCGCTCGTAAAGGGTGACAAAAACGTCGCGCACGGCCTTGCTCAATCCTTCGTCATAGGTAAAGCGCTCGCGCTCCCAGTCGGTGGAGTTTCCAAGCTTTCTTTGCTGTTTTACGATTATGTTGTGGTGCTCTTCCTTTACTTTCCAAGTGCGCTCCAAAAAGGCTTCGCGTCCAAGGTCGTTGCGCGTCTTTCCTTCTTTTTTAAGCTGGCGCTCCACGACGTTCTGCGTCGCGATTCCGGCGTGGTCCGTTCCGGTAAGCCAAAGGGTGTTGTCGCCCTTCATGCGGTGGTAGCGGACAACGATGTCCTGCAATGTGTTGTTAAGGCCGTGGCCCATGTGCAAGACGCCCGTTACGTTGGGCGGCGGAATCACCACGGAATAAAGGGGCGGATTGCCGTCCTTGCAGTCCGCGCATTTGCATTCCCATTCGGCGTGGACGGGGCTGGCCTGGTCGGAGGCCGGCTTAAAGCAGCCCTTGCTTTCCCAGTCCTTGTATATTCTGTCTTCAAAATCTTTTGGATTGTAGGCTTTTTCTAGTTCTATCGCTTTCATAGAGCGCTATTATAGCGAATTTCGCGCTCTTTTGCTAGTGGTAATATTTACGTGTCCGCTCGCGCGGCCGTTAGTTTGCGGGGGCTGGTTCGGCGGCCAATTCTTTTTGCAGCTCCAGCACTTGCTCAAGGGAAAGACCGGTTATTTCGACGATATCTGATGCCGGATAATTTTTCTTGAGCATGTTTCGCGCGGTTTCTATGGCCTTGGCTTGGGCGCCTTTGGCGATGCCCTCTCTTTCCCCGATTTTCATCATGTCTCTGTCATGCAAATTCATGGCTAGGTATTGCCCGCGCTCGCGAGAGCGCAAGTTAATTTCCTCCTATGCAAAGCGGCGCGTAGCGACGCATTCCCTCTTAAATTTTTCGTTTTGCCTGGCTTTGAGCACAAATTCTTTTAGTTGCTTTGCGAACGGATCTTCGCCGGGCTCGTTGGTTTGGATAAAGCGCAACAAGGCCCGGACTTTTGGATCCTCGGCCTGATTATACGCGCTTGCATTATATATTACTTTTAGGCATTTGTCATCCAAATTCACCAATGAATCTTCCGTGCAAACATTGCGAAAAGTGTAGCGGTAAAGCCCGCGCGGCTCTTTCTTTTCGTCGCGGAACGGGTCGAACTTGCAGATGAACAAAATGTAGCTGTCCTTTAGTTCGGAATAGTCCTCTCCCTTCATCAAAGAATCGATGTCAACCATGCTTTGGTAGTAGCGAGTCCTCTTGCCTAACGCGTCCATTTCGTAAGTTTGCAGCTCTACGTCGATTACCTTGTCCTCGTCCTTTAGGTAAACGTCTAGTCTCACGCCTTTAGTGGCGTAGTATGGGGCGATTTTTTTCTCTAACTTTGGGTACTTTACGCTTTTGACGCGCACGCCTAAAAGCCGCTCCACCAACTCCGCGCTGGCTTCTGGGTTTTTCATGACGGCTTGAAACATTCCGTCATCCGCAAAGTTAAGTTGCTCAAAAGGTTTTCTTGCCATAAAAAGCTCCTTATAGTTTTTCCTAACTATAAGGTAGAAATTTTATTTAAAAAATTACCGGCTTTTTTAAAAAATCGTAATAAAATTTCGCGCGTTTTTGGCGTTGCTCTATACATTTGTTTTGGCGGCGGGGCGAGGTGCTTGTCAGGGCAATAAAAAAGCCGCTCCTTTTGGAGCGGCCTTAAGGCTGCCGGAGCTAGGCCGGCAAGGATTTTTAGTAGTAGATGTACTCGTGGACTACGTTGCCTTCTTCGTAGAAGATTTTGTCAGTCACGCCGTCCGCGTCAAGTGTGTTGGCGACGTTCCAATCGCCTACATAGTCGTAGCGGCTGGTATCACTGTCAGCTGTGTTGGAATCAAGCTTTGTGTTGCAAGTGTAGTAGACAGCGACGGGCTTTGTTCCATAGGGCGCGAAGCCGTAAACCAAAACGCCGCCCTTGAGGTTTGAGTCCTTATCGTTTTTGTCAACATGGGTCCAGTTTGCGTAGTCCTTTATATAGCCTGAGTCGCCTGTTTTCGCTGATGTCTCGCCGCCCTCTCCCATTTTCGTTCCGCCGGTAAAAGTTGTTTGCCAAGTTTGCTTAAATGCAGAGGGGCTGAATTCCTGGGCTGCGTCGCCCACTAAATAGTTGATTTTTCCAATGCGAACCGTGTAGACGCCCTTTGTAATTTGCTTTACGTCAACGCCGATGATGGCGTTTCCGTCGGCGTCCAAGTAGTAGTCAGTGCCCTTTGCCAAAACTTTCTTACATGTCGCTCCTGCAACCGGATTATAAAGAGTGTCAAGCCATTTTCCAACGGTTTTAAGAGTGTAGTCCTTGCTGTTGTCGGCAGGGCCATCCTTGCTGTCTACATAAGAATTTGTCTCTTGGATGTAGTTGGAGCCAAGCGCGGAAGCCGCTGTGTGGCCTGAATAAATGCCTTCCTTGGTCTTTTTTACTTCGCTGTAGCGCTCAAAGTAGGCGGTTATGCTTGAAATTTTTCCATCAGCAATTGTCGGCTTGAAGCTCAAGAAGAAAAAGTCGTATGCGTCGTTGTACTTGTTGAAGTCAAAAAGCATTCCGGCTCCGGCTGTTCTGCCAGACGTAGCGTTTGTCCAAGTTCCATCTTTAACGTTAAGAACGATGTTGGTTCTAAAGCCTTCCGTGTTGTTGAGGCCGGCGCTGATTTCCTTGAAGAAGCGCTTTCCCGTCTTAGAAAGCTTAAGTGCTTCTTCGCCTTCGGTCGCGTCGTCCGCAATTATTTTTTTTAGAGTGTCTGCGTTGGAGTCTACAAGCGCGTCGTCGCCAACCTTGATTTTGCCCTCTGTCGCGTCAACCGTCATTTGAAGCGCGTATTTTGCCGGAACTCCAGACACATAGCCTGTGGTTTTTCCTTCTCCAGAAGTGTCTTTGCAGCTTGCGAATGCCAGCAAGGCCGCTCCCAAAATTCCGAGCGCCGCGAGTGTCTTTGTCAGTTTCATTATTTTTCCCTCCTGTGTTTAAGAAAAATATTGTTAAAAATTTACCGCAAAAGGGTCAAAAAGTCAAGGCTTGGGCGCCTTGCCCGGCCGCCGGGGCTTTTTGCAAGCGCTAATGCCTTTTTGAAAAGTTCCGATATATATATTATGGAAATAATAAGTTATGTGGGCGGTTTTTCGGCCGCGCGCGTCGGAGCCGCTCAGCTTCCCAAGATTGGGCTTCCAAAACTGCGGCTTCGCCCCTTTTATCCGCTTTTGGCGCTAAAAAAAATCGGCTCCTTTTTGTGGCTGCTTCCGGTTCTGGCGGCCGTGGCTCTTGTTCCCTTCGCGGCCAACAAGGCCTTTGAGCTTATGCAAAGCCGCGCCAATCCCTTGTCGCTAAAGAACGAGGCCGTTGACGAGCTGGCTTTTTTGCAGGAAGCCATGTCAAAATTCGCGCTTAGTTCCGGCGACGCCATTGACGACGACGGAAACATCGACGGCGCGGCGGCTTCTTCAATAATTCAGCAAAAGGTGTCCTTCCAAAAATACAAGGTCAAGGCCGGCGAGACGGTGGGCGGAATCACGCGCAAATTTGGCCTTAAGAACGTTTCCACGATAATCGCCGTGAACGACATACAAAATGTCCGCCAAGTATATTCCGGGCAAACTCTTGTCATTCCTTCTTGCGACGGCTTGGTCTTTAAGGTCAAGGCCGGAAACACAATGCAGGGAATCAGCGCCAAGTACGGCGCCGCCGTGGAAGACATTCTTGACGCCAACGACTTGGATTCCATGGAATTGACTGTGGGCCAGGAATTGTTCATTCCGGGCGCCAAGCTTGACCGCGACGCCTTGCGCAGGGCCATGGGAGAAGTTTGGGCCAATCCCTTGAAGGGCTTGTGGCGCCTTACCTCAAAGTGCGGCTGGCGCGGCGACCCCTTTACCGGAGTCAAGCAATACCATCCCGGCATCGACATGGCTTGTCCTACGGGCACTCCGATTTACGCGTCGCTGGGCGGAAAAGTTTTGCAGGGCGGATTTTCGCGCATTTACGGAAACTACGTTATCATCGACCACGGAAACGGCTACCAAACTTTGTACGGCCACATGTCAAAGCGAATCAGTTCCACCGGCGACTATGTGGCGCAGGGACAAAAAATCGGCCTTGTGGGTTCCACCGGATATTCAACCGGCCCGCATTTGCACTGGACGGTTTACAAAAACGGAAAAGTGGTTGACCCCTTGACTTTGTTAAAATAAAAAAGAGCAGGAGAGATAAAATGGATTATCCAAAAATGACGGCGGTTTGCGTTTGCGGCGGCTGCGGAAGGACGATTGAAAAGGATTACGTTTTTTGCCCTTGGTGCGGAAGAAGCCGCGTGACTGACGAAGACTGCGAGGAAGCGGTTGACTCTGCCTTTGAGCGCATTGAGGAAATGCAATACGAAAAATATTTTGAGCGCCTTGAAAAAATGGAAGAAAAGCTCAATAATTTGGAAAAGGACTTGGGCGTTCTTGCCTTGAGCTCGGAGATGCATAAATGAAATTTTTTTGTCTGACTAGGAAAATTTTTTTGGCCCTTTGCGCGGCGGCTTTTTTTTGCGCGCCTTTTTTTGCGGAGATAACTTTTTCTTCCGTGAACCTCAACGACAATGACGAAGTCTTGTTTTCGCTTGGCCATAAAATTTCCGGTTCGACAGAATATTCAACTGTGTTCAAGGGAAGGATAAAGGACGGCAAGGCGGAATATTTTCCGCGCGCGGTGACTTGCTTTCCCGAGCGGATGACAGTCTTTGGCGGCGGAAAAAAACTCTTGCTCAGGAACCGCTACGGCCGCGCCGTATACGACTTTGAGCAAAAGAAGCTGGGCTGGCTTTCGCGCGTTTCGGCCATTCCAGAAAACGCGGCCTGTCCCTTGCCGGCGGAGATGAGCGCCAGCGGAAAATGGTACTGCGACCTTGAGCGCGAGGACATTTTTAAAGGCCGCCTTGTCGTAACCGAAACTTCTTCCGGCAAAAAAATCGTTTTAAACGACGACGCGCCCTTTAGCTATTCCGCGGTTCCTGTAAAGTGGTCGCCCGACGGAAACAACTTCCTTTACGAAAAGAACGGCTCGATTTTCTTTTGCAATCCCGACATGCTTTTTAAGGGCGTTTTGATTCAAGAGGAGCATCGCAGGCTTGGAGCGGGAACAATCCACAATGTGGCTTGGAACGACAACGGAATAATCATTTACATTTCAAAGGACTTGATCTTTCAAGTTGACATTAGGGAACTTTTTACTTTGGGCCTTTACGGCGACTTTATCCAAATCGGAAAAATCGTCGGCCGCTTGCCGCAAAGGTTTGACGGCGTGACCGACCGCTTTTGGGTCAACAAGGACGCTTCGGAATTTGTATTGGTCAAGGGCGACGAGGTGATTTCCTACTATAAAAAACGCCCCCAGCAAGAAGGCGGAGCCTTTTTGAGAATTTTGTATTCGTGCTCTTTTGCCGAGATGGACACAACGCCGTTGAAGTTTGACGTTTTTTGGACCAACATGGGCGAGGCCGTTCTTTGCGCCAAGCTTGCCAAAATCGGAAGCGGAAGCCAATGTTCCGCCATATACACAATCGGCACAAGCGGAAGGATGACCCGCCGCGTTTTTGTCCAAAACACGCACAACGGAATTTCCGTCAGCCCGGACAAAATGTATGTCGCCATCACGACCGGCCAAAACACCTACATTTATTCCGCCGGCAATTTTTCGCTCTACCATGAGCTTAAGGGAGAAAAAATCGTTTCGCTTGTCTGGCGCGACAACGGCAGCTTGATTCTTGGCGGCGAGCGCAACGTGACCCGCCTTACGCTGGCAAACTACGCAAGCGAAACTTTGTTCCCGTCCAGCGCCAAAAAGGCTTGGTGGAACGCCGACGGCGAAATTGTTTTGTCCAACGGCGTTGACCAAGACAAATTCATTCTTAACGAAAGTTCCGGCTTGTGGAGGCAAGAAAACCTTGCGGACAGAAAGCCCAATTTGCAAAACGCCAATTACCGCGTTTTTTGCGGAACAACTAGAAACGCGCTTTTTGAAAACGCAATTTACGTCCGCTCGCTCAACGACAAAATTTCTACGCAGCCTTTGATTGCCCGTAGCGCCGCCGCTTTGTCGATGACAAGGCAAGCCGCGCTGGTCTTTGACGCGGATGAAAATCCCGACGGCCTTAACGCGATTCTTGCCGTTTGCCACAACTATGGCATAAAGTGCAACTTTTTCTTTAACGGAGAATTCATCCGCCGCTACCCGGACGAAACGCGAGAAATCGCAAAGAGCGGAC
>ONET01000073.1:0-8298 GCA_900316905.1 uncultured Treponema sp. | reverse complement strand
TCAACAACATCGACCTTACCAACAAGGCCGTTTACGGAGATCCAAAATTCATTGCCAAGGGTTTGGCCAGGCTTGAGGATGAATTTTTCCAGACCACAGGAAGCGAGCTGAGCGTCTTTTGGCACGCGCCCTACAACAAGGCCGACGAAAAAATCAAGGCGGAAGGCGCGGCGGCCGGCTACCAATACATTGACTTTGACGACCCGCGCGTAATCGCGATAAGCGCCGGAAAGAACATAATTTCTGGCACGCTCTTGTACGAAAAGTTTGACTTGATTATAAACGAAATCTTCGCCACCGGCGCCGACGTGGTTACGGTCAGCCGGCTGCGCTAAAGCCGGGCGGCGCGGTCTTGCAAGAGCGCGTCGGCGATGACAAGAGCGGCCATCGCTTCCACAACCGGAACGACGCGCGGGCAAAGGCAAACGTCGTGCCGGCCTTGTATTTTCAGTTTTGTCCGCGCCAATTTTCCCTTTGACATTTTGACAGTCTCTTGCTCGACAAAAACGCTCGGCACGGGCTTTACGGCAATCCTAAAAATTATCGTGTCGCCGTTTGACATGCCGCCAAGGACGCCGCCTGCGTTGTTGGTCTTGAAGCGGGCCTTTGACGAGCCGTTCGCGCAAATTTCGTCGTTGTTTTGACTTCCTGTCAAGTCGCAGGCGGCGAAGCCCGCGCCAAATTCGATGCCCTTTACCGCGCCTATGCTAAGCATGGCGGCGGCAAGGCTTGCGTCCAGCTTTTCAAAGACAGGCTCGCCAAGCCCGGCGGGAACACCCTTTATTTGACATTCAATCACGCCGCCAGCGGAGTCTCCTTTTGCCCTCAATTCTTCGACGCGCTCCTGCATGGCGCGGGCGGCGTTTAGGTCAGCCGCGCGCATAGGGTTTTTTTCAATGGCCTTAAGGTCAATTTTATCGCAAGAGATTCCGGCGGCGCGCAAAGTGTAGGCTGTAACGCTGAATTTTTTGCCGAGCGCTTGTTCCAAAAATTGCAGGGCCACGGCTCCTGCTGCCACGCGGGCGCAAGTTTCCCTTCCGCTTGCCCTTCCGCCTCCGCGATAGTCGCGAAAGCCGTATTTTTCAAAGTAAGTCAAGTCCGCGTGGCCTGGGCGGAAGGTGTCCTTTAGATTAGAGTAGTCGCTTGAATGTTGCGAAGTGTTCCGTATTTCAATCGCGATTGGAGTTCCTTGAGCCTTTCCTTCAAAAACGCCGCTCAAGATTTCGGCCTTGTCGGCTTCGCTCCGGGCGGTTACGGCCGCGTTGAATTTTCCGTCCGCTTTGGCTCCGGGGCGGCGGCGGTCAAGGCGCTCTTGAATTTTTTGCGCGTCGATTTTTGTTCCCGCCGGAACTCCGTCAATCACAACGCCAAGCGCCGTTCCGTGGCTTTCGCCAAAAGTCGTGGCTCTAAAAATTTTTCCGAATGTAGACCCGCTCATAGCTTCACTCCGAATTGAATTGTTGGGAAAATGCTGAATTGATCGTTTATTACCCAAGGCGTGTTGTGATATTTTTTGTAGTCGCCGTAAAAGTAGTCTTCGTTCATTTCGTGGATGTTGTAGTTCAATTCAAGGGCCGAGTAGAACTGTATGCGCTTTGCCGGCTTTATCGAAAGCATAAAGCGGGTCGCAGGAATCATGGCGAAAAGCCATTTGTCGGAAAAAATTTCGTTTTCAAAATTTGAATATCCTGTGTACCTTGCAAAACGCGCGTAGGCTTCCGCGTTCAACATGACAGGTCCGCAAAAACAGTGCTGCGTTCCTACGCCCAAACTGAACGACTGGGTCGCTTTTGGGTCTTTGGTGTCAAAGCCAAAAAGGCCTATCATATAAAACTTTTGCAGGCCGCTTGTCATGCCCGCTTCCAAATAGCCGTCGGTGTCGATGTGCGTTTCAAAACTCATGTGCGAAACGTCGGTGTTTTTTAGCTTGCCGTCTTTTATTGCCTTGCTCGCGTCATGGCCTTTTAGTTTTTTGTACGAGGCCGGGCTTCCGTCCATTTTTGCCAGCGCTTCTTTCCCGACGTCAAAGCTGTAGACTTTGCCAAGGCGCGCGCCCGCGCATTTTTTGCTTATCACGCCAAGAAATGTTCCGTCGGAATCGTAGCGCTCTATCGTCAGTCTTATCGGCGTGGGAACAAGCGAGTCGCGGTAAATCAAGAGCGAAAAATTTTGGGAGTATGGAAAGCCGATTGAAATCGGACCAAAGTTTCCTATCGGGATTTGCCAGGCCGCGAGCGGCGCCTTTGTTTCCTTAAGATGCAAAACGCCGTCGTAAATGTGCGCGTAAACATTTCCCTTGTCGTCAACGACCGCTCCGTTAAAGACGCCTTTTATTCTGACGATTGTGCTTTGCCTGCTTGAGTAAAGGTCAAGCTCGTCGAGCGCCATAAGCCATGCCAGATAGGATTGCATGGCGTGCATGTCGATGAAGGCGTTGAGGCTGTATTCAATCAAAACTTGCGTTCTTGTGTCGGCTTTTTTCTTTATCGTATAGATGAGGCGCCTTAGGCCGCTAAGCGAGTCGTCGTGTCCTTTTTTTGCCATGCCCCATGCCTCGTCGCGCTTGCGTTCCTCTGTTGACGGAAATTGCTTTGCGATTGTTTTTGAAAGCCTCTTGTGCAGGGGGAAGAAACTTTTGTAAAACGATCTTACGCTTGGGTTTATCATCGAAAGGCTGTCGCCCATTTTTGTCGGAATGAACGTTCCTGTGTTGAACGGATGGTACTTTCGGCCAAGCAATTTTGTGTAAAGCGAATTCATTTTTGGAACAAAGTCTTCTTGGTATTCCTCAAGGCTGTCGCAAGTCCAGGAATTTACAATCGCTTTGCTGACGCCAAATTTTGTGAAGCGCCATTTTTTTTGGTAGATTGGCGCCGCGGGAACCATGTCCTCGCCGTTGAGTATGTTGAAAATGTAATTGTATTTTTCGTCGCGCGCGTCTTGTCGCGTCGTCACGTTCGGCGTGGCGTATGTGTATGCGAAAACTCTGTCCGGCGAAGCTATGCCTTCGTCAACCAAGACCGCGCTCAAAAGGTTGGACGAGGCCGCGCCGCGCGAGTGTCCGGTAATCAATATCGAGGATTTCTTTAAGTCAAGCTTGCGCTTTTGGGCGTAGTCCAGCAAGCTTAGCTTGACGCGCGTGACGGCTTTTAGAAAGCCTTCATGGTATTCTGGCGGAGCGCTCTTTAGAAGTTTGACGGAGCCGTCTTGAATGTTTATGTTTGAAAGCCATTCTTCCTCGTTGCCGGGCGTTCCTCTTATCACCACAAAGACCAAGTCGCGGCCGCTCGAAAGTTTTTTAAAGCCCAAAGAAAAGGCGGCCTGGTTTATTCCGTAAACATCGTTTGAATAGTCAATGTCGTAATGCCATTCTATGTTTTCGTAAGGGACGCCGTATTTGGCGTAGGCTTGCGCCAAGGCGTTGTCAGGCGTTTTGTCCTTTGCGTCGTAAGCCAAGCAGCTCAACGCGCCGGCCGCCCTGGCAAGTTTATGATTGTAGACGGGCTTCTCAAACGGCTCGAACCACGAGTCGTTCCATTCAACAGTGATAGGAACGAGAGTGTTTTTTTCGGCTCCGCGTCCCTCAACGTTAACGGTGACGTTTTGCGCGGCCGCTGTCTTGGCGCCAAAAAGGCCGCCAAGCAAAAGCAGGCAAAGAAATGCGATTTTTTTCATTGGATTATTTTAGCGCATTTCTTTGGCTTTTGCTAGTCGGTCGGCGCGCGGTTACGGAGCTACAGTGACTCCCAATTTTCCTGAGTTGATGTTTTGCGCGAGAGAGTTGATGGTCTCAACATTGTAGAAATTTTCCGGCTTGTCGATGTAATAATGAGGGTCAACGCCCTTGTCGATGTCGTAGTTGGAGCCGTTTTTCTGCACGCTCATTACATATTTGCTGGACATTCGGAAGGTCGTTCCGTCAGCCGCGGACGCGTTTTGGACGCAGCTGGCTCCGCCGCCGGAGACTACGCCAAGAATCGTGACGCGGTCGGAGGCCTTGAGCATGGCGGGAACCATGTTTCCGCAAGAGAAGCTGCACGGAGACACAATGCAAAAGAGGTTCTTGTCCTTGACTGTGTCTTTTTTGTTGGCGTCAGCTACATTCGCGTCGTTTCCGTCATAAACGCCGTCGAAGTTTACGTCGGCAAGGTAGGTCTCGGACCACTTGGCGCCTGTAATTGGGTTGGTGAATTCCAAGACGCATTTTCCGAGCATCCAAGCGATTGCGAAGGCCGCGGAGTGCAAGGCGCCGCCGCCGTTGCAAGAAAGGTCCATGACGACGTTTTCTACCCTTGAGTCTGCTTTGATGAGCTTGTTGACGTAATGGAGCAAGGACATCGTGTCGTAGGCGTTTTCCACCGCGTCGTTTCCGTAGTAAACATAATTGTTTATGAGGGCGTTGGCGTTGGCGGGGTCGCCGAAATCGGTCTCATGCGCCTTTTTTTGCGCTCCGTTTTCCACCGGATTTGTGTTTAACGCAAAATGGTCAAAGCGGACAATAACGGTCTTTCCGTCGCTTGATTGAACAAAGGCGGATCCCTTCTGGATTGCGGCCGGGTCTTTTGTGTATGGAGTTCCGCGGGCTTTCAAGTATTTAAGAAGATTTTCTGCGTAGGCGTTGCTTAGAGTGGACTTGCGGCTTGGGGTTCCCGCAGGCTTATTGTCTTTGGCAAGGTAATGGGAGTTTTCGCCATAGTTTGAGTGTCCGTCTCCAAAGAGGGATTCGCACACGTCCATGACCGCGTTGGAGAAAATCATCGCGTCCTCGCTCTTTAGTTCGTCCTTGATTCCAACATACTTAAAGTATGTGTCAAAGTCGGGGAACTTTTCTATGCCGTGAATCGCCTTTAGGCCGTAGTTAAAGTCCAGGTTGAGGCAAAGCTCGTTGTAGCAGAATTCCGCCAAGGCCTTGCTTCGTTTTCCTGACTGGTTTCCTTCCGTCCAAAATTCCGTCGTGAGCGCGTTAGAAAGATACGCGTCCTTTCCGTTGTAAAGAACGAATTGCTGCGACGGAGACTGGAACACGTCGTTGACAAATTGAAGCGGCGCGGCAAGGCTTACAGAAGTTCCGTCTTGCCAAAGCACCACGTCAATGTCCTGCGTTGACCAGTCCAGCGTCACGGGGCTTCCGGCGATGTTCTGGGCGTCAATTATCTTAAGGTAGTCGCCGAGTCTGGTACAGCTGGTTGGGTCCATGTACACCAGGTCGTGGTTTTGGAAAAAGAGGTCGTAGTTTTCAAATCTAATCGTGTGCTTTGACAAGTCAAGCTCGGCGGTTGTGTTTCTGTCCAGGTTTTTGAACGTGACCTTGTTTGTAAGCGGATTGAAGCTTGAAACTTCGATGTTCTTTTCCATGAAGCTTTTGAATGTGGCGGCGTTCAAGCGGACGTAGGGAATGTCTTCCTTTCCTGTCATAAAGCCAAACTCGAGTGTCGTTGCGCCCGGTTTTAGCGCGACGGTCTTTGGTGTCAGCGACGCGTATTTGACGGGGAATGTTTTTGTCGTCTGCGCCTGCTGGATGATGTTGTAAGTGTCGCCGCTGTTTTTGCAAGCCATAAGGCAAGCCGACAAGGCGGCGGCGGACAACAAGATCTGGAATTTTTTCATGCATTTCCTCCTAAAATAAATGCCTGTTTATTAATACGCGGCGCCAAAAAGCTCTTTTAGCGCGGCTATCAATTCGCTTTCGGTATAAAATTTTTCGTAGCTGTCTCCGCTCAAAAGCGGTTTGTCGGGCTCGGCTCCGCTTTCGACGGTCTTGCTAAAGTCTTGCGCGCTCAAGCGGCTGTTGACAGAAAAGTGGTATGGAAAGCCGTCCGCCGTTATGCCCGCGCCGACAACGCAGCTTCCGCCGCCGGAGCGCTCGCCCAGAATTTTCACGCCGCGCTCCTTGGCGTAGAAGGGCAGGGCGTTTCCGCATGAGAAGGCGCTGAACGAAGTGAGAATCGCGACGTTCAAGCCGCGGCATGTCGCCGACCTTGTTCCAAAAAGGCGCGCGCGGTAAGCGGCGTCGTTGTCATTCACTATTCCGTCAAGGTTCAAGTCGGCCTTTGTGATTTCGTGGTTTTTGGCGCCGGTGTGTACGTCGTCGTAATACAAGTCGCCTCTTCCTGTTATGAGGTAAAGGATGTACTGCATGACAGGCTTTGCGCCGCCGCCGTTGCACGAGCCGTCGATTAGGACAGTCGTGACGTTTTCGTATCCAGATTTATGAAGGATGTAATAGAAGGCCTTGTAGAACAGGGTTATCGTGTCGTTTGGCATGGCGACGGTGTCGGGGTCCGGCTCTGCGGTGGCGTTCTCGTAATAAGAGTTCCAGCCGCCGACCTGGTTAAGTGAAAATCCGTCAAAGCGGATTATGAGAGTCTTTCCTCCGTCTATAAGGTCCAAAATTTTGTCGCTTTTTAATTCGCCATCGGCGCCCACTATGCCCTTTTCCTTGCGCCACCAGTTGAGGCTGTTCGTTTGTTTGATGGAAGATTTTTTTCTGTCGTATTTCCATTTTCCGCTGCAGCCGTTCGATTCTATGTCGTTGACCGCGCTCTTGATTTCCTCGTTGTCAAACATAATGAAGTCTCTCCATTTTACGCTTGCGTGCTGGTCGCCGTAAGTGTAATAGGTGAGCTTGGCCAAGCCCTTGAGGTAATCGGCGTAAGAGGCGGACTTGAGCAAAATTTTTGTTTGGGGGTCGTAAAGCGTCAGCATTGTGTCAAATGGAAGTTTGTCCACAAGCGTCGCAAGCTCGCTTTTTGCGTAGCCGTTGCCGTCGTCGGCAAATCCATAGTAGCCGGGGCATCCGTAAAGGTAGTCGTGGGCAAGGCAAAGCAAGTTGTACGACGCTTCCACCAAGGCGGCGGGACGCTTGTTCAAGTTGGAGTACCACGGGCTGTCTTTGAAGGTGGTGTAGTTTTCAGTTCCGCTGTATTGGTAAAGTTTTTTTCCATTGTAAAGAATTTGAAGGTTTCTGAGCGGGCTTGCAAAAAGTTGGTTCATCACGCAGAGGGGCGCGTAGGCGTCGTCAATGCCGCCATAAATGTTAAATCCGTATTTGCCCAAGTAGAACGTTGCCGCCTTTTGGCCGTCATAGGCTTTTTTTGAGTCTATCATTGTGCCGCCGCCAAAGCGCAGGCTTGGGTCGGGCTGCAAAAAGCCGGCCCATGTCGGACAGTAAATCGTGTTGAGGGCCGTGTTCACGACCAGCGGGAAGGATTTTCCCAAGGATTTTCCTGTTATAGTGTATTCTCCGCCGGAATAGTTCATGCTCTCAATGGTCACGGAGCAGACGTATTCCAGCCAATAGCGGACGCCCACGTAGGGAACGTATTCGTTCTTGTCGTAGACGCGCGCGAATATTGTCAACGGAATGTTGTCATCCGTTGCTGTCGCAAGCGGAATTGAGAGACTTTCATAATTGAGGTTTTCCTCTTTCGCGGCTCCTGAGAGGATGTAAATGTTGGTGGTGTCGCCGCCGTTTTGGCAAGATGAAAGACAAATCGCAAAGAGCGCGGCCGCCAAGACGGCTGACAATAGGGCGTGAATTTTTTTCATTTCTATGACTCCTTCTGAATACGTAAAAAATTATAAACTTGCTTTTTGGCGCTTGTCAAGTTTTTAATTTGAACAAAGAGCCGCGCAAAGGCCGCTCGACAGTTGAATTTATTCGCGCGAATCATTATAATAATTGGCAATATTTTTCCTTGAATATGCAGGGGGTTATTTATGATAAAGTTGAAGGGAACTTACACAGCGATGATCACGCCGATGAAAAAGAACGGCGCCGTGGACTTTGAGGGATTCAGGAAACACGTCAAAAACCAACTCAAAGCCGGAATCGACGGACTTGTTCCTCTTTGCACAACAAGCGAAACTCCTACTCTTGACGAAGACGAAGAAGACAAAATGCTTTCCATTATTATGGAAGAGCGCGCGGCCTATAAAAAATCAAGCGGCAAAAACGTTCCGATTATCGTAGGAACGGGAAGCAACAACACCCGCGACGCGGTTCGCTACACCCAGCGCGCCAAGGAAGCGGGAGCCGACGCGGCCTTGGTTGTGACTCCCTACTACAACAAGCCCAGCCAAGAGGGAATCTACCGCCACTTTGCGGCCGTCAGCAAAGTGGGCCTTCCGATTTTGGTTTACAACATTCAGGGACGAACGGGCACCAACATCGCCACCGACACTTTGGCGCGCATCGCAGATTTGCCCAACATCATCGGCGTTAAGGAAGCCAGCGGAAACATCAACCAAATGATGGACGTTTTGGCCAAGGTGAAGAGCAAGCATCCCAACTTCGCC
>ONET01000068.1 GCA_900316905.1 uncultured Treponema sp. | reverse complement strand
CGCGGCGGCCTTTGTGTTTTCGCTCATCGTTTACGCGGCAAAGACAAGCGGAAGGCGCTATTCTTTCCGCTTCCAGTCGGTTGATTCCGGCAAGGCCAACGTCGAGTGGCGCCTTCTTCCAAGAAGAAGGGGAGCCGAAAAAATTTCCCTTTATGTGGAGGAACTTTTGCTTGGCCCCAAGACTGAGCGCGCCCGCCCCGTGTTCTCTCCGGGAACAAAGATGACCTTTTGCTTTGAGCGCTCCAACACGTTTTACGTCAATTTGTCGCCGGAACTTCTTGAAAAGACTGGAAACGCAAGCGAAATTCTTTATGGAATAGAGCTCTTTAAAAAGAATGTCCGCTCTGCTTTTCCAAGAATAAAGCAGGTTGAGATTTATATAGATAAAAAGGGGCTGTTCAAGGAATGACGCGCTGGCTGCGATCCGGCTTTTTGAGCGCCGCTTGGACTAAAAAATCAAATTTTTTTTTATTAAAACCTTGACAAAATCCCTTTCTTATAAGATAATATAAAAAATAGACAAGGCTACATCTATAAAAATATTAAAGGAGTTTTTCAAATGAAGAGAACTTTCTGTTTTATTGCCACAGCGCTTTTGCTCGCCGGTTCGCTCGCTTTCGCTGACGAGTCAATGCTCATTGACTTCACACAGCTTCAGGCTGACTGCTGCAACGACGACAACGGCAATCCCCAGCAGAACAAGCGCACGGTAATGGACTTTTCTGTCGCCGCCGGAGCCACGTTCACCGATGACCAAAAAGAGTTGATGAAGACATCTCTCGCTTTGCCCGAGTGGGAAGTCAGCTTGAACTCTTCCGCCCGCAACGTAGGCAGCTTGGCCGACTCAAAAGTAGTCGCCGCCCCTGTAAAGGACAGCGCCAACGTTCCGTTCGCCGGAAAGAACGTAATGGGCGTTCGCGTCGTGTTCCCCGATTGGGCCAGCAACGCCAACGCGGTCATTCATCCTGCGTTCGACATTCCCGCTTACGAGCCTTTGGCCGACGCCGACGACAACGGAGTTCGCCAGGAGCCCACAGACGAGCAGAAAGCTTCTGGCAAGACTTTGTTTGAAGACGGCTTCGGAGTTGTAAAGAACGTCGGAACCCTCAAGTCAATCGCCGTTACAACAATGGGAATGAACTATCCTCACTCATTGTATGTTCTTCTTAAGGACAACGACAACATCGAGCGCCGCTACTTCATGGGCTACCTTGGATTCGACGGCTGGAAGACTTTGATTTGGAACAACCCCCAGTATATCTCTGAAATCCGCAACCGCGAGATTCGCGTATACCCGATTTACCCCCGCGGACTTCCTTTCGTGAAGTTCACAGGCTTCCAGGTTTGCCGCGACGGAGCTCACATCGGCGGAAACTACATCGGATACTTCAAGGACGTAAAGGTAATTTACGACAAAGCCTTGCTTACATCTGACCGCGATATCGCTGACGAAGACCTTTGGGGAATCATCACAAAGAAAGAGTCAGAGCGCCAGACTGCCGAGATGCAGCGCTTTGGAAACAAGCAGGTCAACCGCTATCTCGAAAAGGCTAAGTTGGCCACAGAAACTGAGTTCTCTAGCAGCTTGAACGAAGGATCTTCTTCTAACGCTCAGCAGAACTCTGGAGCTGCCGCTTCAGCCAACGAGCGCTAATTTTTACGGAATGATTTTGTAGAGATTAGCTTCAGCGAAAAGGACTGTCCCTTTTTTGGGCAGTCCTTTTTCTTTGTAAGAGAGGTGAGCCGTGAATTCCGAGATGCCAAGCAAAGGAAAAATAGAAGAGCTATACAATTCCTACTATCCAATTTTTTCGTGCATTTTGAACAACATTCAAAGCGCCCTTTCTGAAACGATTGATTTGAATCCGCGTCCTGTCTTAAAGTCAAGGATTAAGTCATTTAAAAGCTATTACCAAAAAGTTTTGCGGCAAAGGGCCGACAAGATTTATCATACCGACCAATTGGTCTGCCTTACGGACATGATTGGCGTGCGCGTCGTCTGCGCTTTTTTGGAAGACATTTCCGTTGTGGTCAAGCAATTGTCGGACAATTATTCCGTGCGCGAAATCGAGCGCAAGGGGAGCGACCACAATTTTAAGGAGTTCGGCTACGAATCGGTTCATGTTTTGATTGACATTCCGTCGGACTGCTTGGATTTGTCCGTGCTTAGCGCCGACTATGTAAAGAGCCATCCGATTCCCAAGGAACTTTGCTGCGAGATTCAAGTGCGCACGATTTTGCAGGACGCGTGGGCTGAGGTTGAGCACGAGCTTATTTACAAGACAGAGTTCACGCCTTTTGACGAGCCGCTTAGAAGAAAGCTGGCCTGCGTAAACGCGTCGCTTTCCTTGGCCGACACGATATTCCAAGAAATTCGCGATTACCAAAAGAAATTCCAGCGGGCCGTCGACGAGAGGCGCGAGACTTTCTACAAGCAGGCCGACGTAATAACCGACAAAGAAAACGGCTTGGCTTCTTCCGGCTCGCAAAAAAAAGAGCCTGAAAAAATTGGACGCGCCAGCCCATATGTGCGCGGAACTATCGACGACATGATTTTGCGCGCGCTTCAAGCGCACAACAGCGGCAATTTGGATTTGGCCGTCAGCGTTTACACCGAAATAATTTCTTCCGGAGAAAAAATGAACGACACCGTTCTTTCCGTAATCCACAAGCACAGGGGAATGGCTTACTTCGCGCAAAATAAATACAAGGAGGCGCTTGCCGACTTTGAAAAAAGCGCCGGATTGGGAAAGGACAATTTCCGCTCGATTTATTACATGGGAATCGTTCACAGCGTAATGGGGAACGAGGAGAAGGCGCTTGAGGCCTTTACAAAATCTTTGGAAATCAACGGCTTCCAGTCGCACGCCTATTATCGGCGCGCGTTAAGCTACTTTAATCTAAACGAATACCAAAAGTCTTTGGAAGACTTGGCAAGCGCCGCCCGACTTGGCTTGGACAACGAGGAGTGCGCTTCCCTTCGCGCGAAGCTCAACAAGAAATTTGACATGATGTGAGCAACTCGTGTTGTTGCAAGCGCGACTTTAATAGTTGTTTCGAGTTGTGTAGCCGCGTCCTGCGGACGCTTTTGTTTTTAACTTTCTTCTTTAGTTCCGTTCATCTATTGAAATAAAAATCATTTTCCATTATAATAAATTGATAAATTTTTCGATTTTTTTGGGGGAATTATGAACGTTGAGCAAATGCTCGGCCAAAGCGGAATCTTGACGCTTTTGGGAATGGGCGTGGTCTTTAGTTTTCTAATCATCATGATTGTGTGCATGTACGCCTTGCACGCAGTTCTTCACGCGTTAAAGTTGGACAAGGATACGCCGGCCGCTTCCGCGCCGACCGCGCCAAGCGCCGCGAGCGCTCCCGCCGCTGACCAAAAGGCCGTGGTTGCCGCCATCGCCGCCGCCCTCAAGTCAAAGGGCAACATATAACTTTTTTCTTGGAAAAACATAGCTATCATATAAGGAGAATAAAATGGCTAACAAAATACAGATTTCAGAACTTGCGATTCGCGACGCGCACCAGTCGCTTCACGCCACCCGCATGACGACGGCGGACATGCTTCCGATTTGCGAAAAGATGGACAAGATCGGCTACTGGGCCATCGAAGGTTGGGGCGGAGCGACATACGATTCCTGCATCCGCTTTTTGAACGAAGACCCCTGGGAGCGCCTTAGAAAGCTTCACGCCGCTCTTCCCAACTCAAAGATAATGATGCTTTTGCGCGCCCAGAACCTCTTGGGCTACCGACACTACGCCGACGACGTCGTTGAAAAGTTCGTCGAGACGGCCGCCAAAAACGGAATCGACGTATTCCGCATTTTTGACGCTTGCAACGACCCCCGCAACATGGAATGCGCGACAAAGGCCGCCAAGAAAACCGGAAAGCATGTCCAGATGGCGATTTCTTACGCCGTCACTCCCTTCCACACAATCGAAAAATACGCCGAGCTCGCAAAGACATACGCCGACTTTGGAGCCGACTCAATTTGTATTAAAGACATGTCGGGCCTCTTAAAGCCTTACGCTGCCTACGACTTGGTAAAGGCGATCAAGGCCAAGGTTGACCTTCCGGTGGAAATCCACACGCACGCCACAACGGGCCTTTCCGTGGCCACTTTGCTTAAGGGAGCGGAAGCCGGCGCCGACATTTTGGACACGGCGATTTCTTCCATGTCAATGGGAACAAGCCACTCTCCGACAGAGACAGTCGTAGAGATGCTAAAGGGAACAGAACGCGACACAGGCTTGGACACAAAGGCCTTGCTTGAGATCGCCGCCTACTTCCGCGAAGTCCGAAAGCACTACGCCTCTTTGGAGTCTTCTTTCCTTGGGGCGGACACCCGCATCTTGCTTTCTCAGGTTCCGGGTGGAATGCTCTCCAACTTGGAAAGCCAGCTTAAGCAGCAGAACGCGGCCGACAAGATGGACCAAGTTCTTGCCGAGCTTCCGCTTGTCCACAAGGACGCGGGCTACGTTCCGCTTGTAACTCCGACATCTCAGATTGTAGGAACCCAGGCCGTAATGAACGTTTTGATGGGCCGCTACAAGACGATGACCCAGGACTTTAGAAACCTCATCACAGGCCGCTTTGGAAAACTTCCGACGGACGCCAATCCTGAATTGGTCCAGAAGGCCTTGCAGCAGAACAACATGGAAAAGGTAATGACCTGCCGCCCCGCCGACGAGATTCCGCCTGAGTGGGACAAAATGGTCGAAGAGTCAAAGAAGAACGGCGGAAACGGATCGGTCGAGGACGCGCTCACATACGCGATGTTCCCCAACGTCGCTCCCAAGTTCTTCGCCGAGCGCTCAAAGGGCCCGGTTGACGCCGAAAAGACATTCGGAAAGAAGGAAGCCCCCGCTGCGGCGGCCGCTCCCTCTAACGGACCTTGGACTGTCACAGTTAACGGAACTCCTTACAACGTCAGCGCGAACGGCTCTAATGTCACGGTGAACGGAACTTCATACAATGTCGCCTTTGGCGCCGCGGGCTCGGTCCCTGTTGCCGCGCCGGTCGCCGCTCCTGCCGTTACAGGCGGAGTCGAGGTAAAAGCTCCCGTCGCCGGAACATTGCTCCGCCACGTGGCCGCCGCCGGATCTTCTGTAAAGAAGGGCGACACCGTAATCATGATTGAGTCAATGAAGATGGAGCTTGAGGTAAAGGCCCCTGAAAGCGGAACGATCAACTTTACAGTCCAGCCCGGAACGCAAATCCAGGCCGGACAGGTTTTGGCCACTTTGGGCGGAGTCGCCGTGGCGGCACCCGCTCCGGCTCCCCAAGCCGCTCCCGCTCCTACGCAAAATTCCGCCGGAATTGCGCCAGCAATTCCGGTAAGTAACGGCGGAGCCGTTACGGGAAAACCCGTAAACGCTCCCGTAGCCGGAACGCTTCTTAAGTACGCCGTGGCCGAAGGAGCCGCCGTAAAGGCCGACACGACGATTATCATCGTCGAGTCTATGAAGATGGAATTGGAAATCAAGGCCGGAAATGCCGGAAGCGTTCACTTCCTTGCGGCCACAGGAAGCCAGATTTCCGCCGGCCAGGCCATCGCCGAGATAAAGTAAGGACTTCAAAATGTAAATGACTAAAAACAAAGCGCAGATTATAAAGGCCACCTTCGCGATTATGTTCGTTGCGATGGCGGTGTCCTTCTTTGTAAAGCCGGTTGTCAAGGCCCAAAGCGATGCGGCGGCGACATCCTCATATTCAACAGGAACAGGCCTCAAGCGCATCATAAAGGGTTCCGAAAATGTTCCCAACATTTCGGTCAACGCCTTCTTGATGAACATTTGGAAGAACACAGGCATCTATAAAATCATCCACACTCCCACGGCCTCGGAAGTCGCCGCCGAAAAAGCGGAGAAGGCCGCCGAAGCCAAAGCCGAGGCTGTCGATCCCTTTGCCGACACGATTGTTCCCGGCTGGCAAAAGCTTTTTATGATCGCCATAGGATTTTTAATCGTTTACCTAGCGGTCGGAAAGGGCTTTGAGCCGCTTTTGCTTATCCCAATCGGCTTTGGCACGATTTTGGTCAACATTCCCGGAGCGGGAATGGGAGAGGCGCCGCACGGAATGCTCCACATAATTTATTCCGCCGGCGTTGGAAACGAATTTTTCCCGATGCTTATCTTTATGGGAATCGGAGCGATGACCGACTTTGGACCCCTTATCGCAAACCCAAAGATGGCCTTGCTTGGAGGCGCGGCGCAGTTCGGCGTATTCTTCACGCTCTTCGGCGTGGCCCTTATGAACATGATTCCCGGAATCAACGTTGACTACAACATGATGGAAGCTTCGGCCATCGCCATCATCGGCGGCGCCGACGGCCCCACCAGCATTTACGTTTCTGGAAAATTGGCTCCCCACATGATGGCGGTAATCGCCGTCGCGGCCTATTCCTACATGGCCTTGGTTCCGATGATTCAGCCTCCGATTATGAAGGCGTTGACGACCGAAAAAGAGCGCAAGATAAAGATGGAGCAGCAGCGCCCGGTTTCAAAGACCGAGAAAGTCTTGTTCCCGATGATGCTTTTGGTAATCACTATCTTGCTCTTGCCGCCGGCCGCTCCGCTTATCGGAATGCTCGCCTTTGGAAACTTCGTCAAGCAGTGCGGAATCGTTGAGCGCCTTTCAAAGACGATGGAAAACGAGCTTATGAACATCGTTTCGATTTTGCTTTCGCTCGGCGTTGGAAGCCAGATGACTCCCGAAAAAATCATCAACTCAAAGTCAATCGGTATCATCATTCTTGGCTTGGTGGCCTTCTGCGTGGCCACAGCCGGCGGCTTGGTTATGGCAAAAATAATGAACATCTTCCTCAAAAAGAAAATCAATCCGCTTATCGGAAGCGCGGGAGTTTCCGCCGTTCCGATGGCCGCGCGCGTGTCGAACAAGGTTGGCTTGGAGTACGATCCTTCAAACTTCATCTTGATGCACGCGATGGGCCCCAACGTTTCCGGCGTTATCGGAACCGCGATCGCCGCCGGCGTTTTCATAGCCACATACGGGATGTAAATGGAAGCTCAGACAGAGATAGAGGGCAGAAAAACTTTCTTTATCGCTCCGGACACAACCTTTGTTCCGGAGTCCTATTTGGAAGATTTTCTGTCAAAAGGATATGAAGCTTACATAATAAGGGACTTCCGCTTTTATCCGATTTACGAGCAAGTCAAGATTATCATCGAGACTTGCCCTGACTCAATACTCTTCTTTTTCATCGACTCGGATGTTGGAGTCGATTGGGGAAAATTCATAAAATTCATTCAAGACGAATTTCAGGAAAAGGTCCTTATAGGCGTTCTCTACGCCAAGGGAAGAAGTCCCGAGCAAAAGGCCGCTCTTGAAAAGTATTACTTGTTTGACCTTGGCCTTCAATGCGGCTGCATTGAGTTGGAATACAACAAGGAAAAGAACTTTTCGATTATAGACAAGGTCATGTTCGCCAACCAAGCTTGCGGCCGCCGAAAGAACGTCCGCGCCATATGCGATGCGACAAGTTCCGCGAATTTTCTTTACCAAGGCGCGGTCGTAAAGGGCAGGGTGTCCGACATTTCGGTAAGCCACTTTTCGTTCATTCCTGACCCAAGCTACACTTTTCCCGACATTCCTGTTTACACAAAGATAGACGAGATAACCGTTTCCTTTAAGGGCATGCGCTTTAAGGTTCCCGCGAATCTTGTGATTCAGCGCGAGCTTGGCGACGGAAGAATTTTGCAAGTTTTCCTTATGCTTAAGTCAAACGGACAGCCTGGCCTTGACGAAGACGTCGCGGAGAGGGTCCGCCAGCGCATTTACACCGTGGTGACGGAGAAGGTAAAAGAAACCCTGTTGGAAAAGTGCAAAAAGTGGAAGCAGGAACACCCTACCAGCGATCACTCTTAGCGCGCTTTGTCTGATGCTACTTGCGTTGGACGCTCTTGAATTCCACTATGCGCCGCATGTCGTTGATGTTGGCGACAATCATGTAATTGTCAAAGGTTTGGATTTTTCCGGCCGAGATGAATTTATGCATTTCTTCCTGCACGATTTCTGATGGAAGTCCTGACCAGCTCGCGATGTCGGCTTGCGTCATGTTGAAGCGGCGCGACTTTTCGTTGGGCTTCACAGTCGGGTTCATTTCGTCAAACATGCAGAAGGTGTCCGCGATGCGGGCCGTGTTGTCTTTTATGGTCAAAATCTTTAGGCGGCGCTTTTGGTCGTAAATGCGCTTGCAGAAAATCTTAAGCAACAAAATCGCGATTTGCGGGTTTCCTGTGACCAAGACTTCAAAGTTTGCCTTGTTGAATTCCAAACATTCAACCGGCCCGATGGCCATGCATGTCGCGCTTCTGGGAGAGTTGTCCAAAATCGCCATTTCGCCAAAAAATTCGCCCGGCTTAAGAATGTCAAGGTTTTTCTTTACGCCGTTGATGCACTTTACAAGCTGAACTTCGCCGCTTTGAATCAAGTAGAAGGAGTCGCCCGGCTCAAATTCGCAAATGATTACTTGTTCGTTCTCATACTTTTTTTGGAAGCGCTCAAAGGCCGGAAGCATGAATTGCTTTAGCGCGCCTGAATAGCTTGCGTCAACAGGAGCCGCGACTTGTTCGCTTTTTTTAGCGAGCTTGTCGTAGCGGAGCTTTGAGTCCGCGTACAGCTTGGCCACCTGGTCCTTGTCGAAGGCGGTGGGGAAGTGGGTCAAGTATTTGATGCAAACGTCGCAGCAGGCGCGGTAGTTTTGGTCGTCGTAAAAGCTTTTGGCAACGGCGAACATTCCAACTTGCTGGTTGGCGTTGTCGTCGTTTTGCAAGAGGGCCTGCGTCTTTCTGTGAACTTGGCGCAATTGGCCGGAAAAGACGCGGAGCATTTTGTAGACGACTTGCTTGTTGTTGCTGAATATGTTTTCAAATTCTGGAACTGTCATGGACACGGCGACCGCGTCTTGAATTACGGTCGCTGTTTCCTCGCGGGGAAAATGGCCAAGCGCGGACTTCACGCCAAAAAATTCTCCGTTGGTCAATTGTTGCGTTTCTGTGGCTCCCGTTTCCGCGTCGGTTGTGGTTAGAATCACCACGCCTTTTTGGAGAATTAAAATTCGTTCGTCCTTGTCATTTTCAAAGTAAATGATGGAGCCTTTGTTGTATTGCACCGCTTTGGGCATTTTTTCCTCGTCCTAATTCTTGCAATTTAATTTCATATTATAGCGCATTTTTAAAAAAAAATCTACAAATTTTTTTAAAAAACAGAAAAATAATTGCGGAAAGGCTCGTTTTTCGTTATCATAAGCTTATGGTTGACTTGCACACCCATTCCACCGCGTCAGACGGAGAAAAAAGCCCTTCCGAGCTTGTTTTGGCCGCCAAGGAAGCCGGCCTTTCGGTTTTGGCGCTTACGGACCATGACACGATTGGCGGTTTGGACGAGGCCGCCTCTTGCGCCAAGAAGGCCGGAATCATTTTTGTTCCCGGAATAGAAATCAACGTTCAATGGCCGACCGGCGAATTCCACCTTTTGGGCCTGGGGCTAAAAACAATTTCCGGCTCTTTGGCCGCCTTGGTCGACGAATTGAAGCTGAGGCGTATAAATCGAAACAAGGAGATTCTCGGCCTTTTGGAAAAAAGCGGCCTTTCAGTTTCTTATCAAGAATTCCTTCAGGAAGAGGGGCAAGGGCACTGCGAGGACACTTTGGGCCGGCCGCACATCGCCGCTTACTTGGTCAAAAAGAAAATCGTCAAGGACAGGCAAAAGGCCTTTGACAAGTATCTTTCAAAGGGCGCTCCTTTTTTTGTGGATTTTGACGGGGCGGAACTTGGAAACGCGGTGAAGGCTGTCCTTGATTCTGGCGGCCTTCCTGTTTATGTCGGCTGGGGAAAAGTTCAGGGCGTTTTGGAAGGCATAAAGGCCGCCGGCGTTTTGGGGCTTGAAGCCTGGCATCCGGGAGCCAAGGAAGGCGAGTGCCGCCGCCTGGAGCGCCTGGCCCGCGAGATGGGCTTTTTTGTCACCGCCGGAAGCGACTTTCACGGCCCCAATGTCCGCGCCGACAGAAAGTTGGGAAAAACCGCCGGCGGCTATAAAATCAACGACCGCTTTTATTTTGAGGAACTTTTGCCTGCCTTTGAGCGCTTTTTTCCTAAAAAATAGCTTTTTTTTTAATTTTTTTGTAAAAGTCGGTCAAATTCTTTAAAAAAATTTCTACCTTATGTTTGAGGTGAAATTTTTATGAAAATTTATTCTTTTAGTCCCTTTGGCTACGAAGGGAATTTGGTTTCCGTTGAAGTCGACATTAGGCGCGGAATTCCTGCGATTGACATCGTTGGCTTGGCCGACGGCGCGGTCAAGGAAAGCCGCGAGCGCATGAAAAGCGCCATAAGGAATTCCGGCTTTGAATTTCCTTGCGAGCGCGTCTTGATAAGCCTTTCTCCGGCCGACTTGAAAAAAGAAGGCGCGGGCTTTGACTTGCCCGTGGCTTTGGGCGTGCTGGGCGCCGCCGGTCAAGGCCCAGACGGAGACGGCCAAAAAGACGGCGGCCGCGCGCTTCCTGACGAAAGCGTTCTTGTCATGGGAGAGCTTGAGCTTTCAGGCGCCATAAGGCCGGTCAGGGCCGTAAACGCCGCCGCTTGGACAGCCGCCGCGAACGGAATAAAGCGCTGCGTGGTTCCCCGCGCGAACGCGCTGGAAGCCGCCGAGGCTCCCGGCATGAAGGTGTTTGGCGCCGACAATTTGCGCGAGGCTTTTTCAGCGCTTTTTGACGACAGCCGCTTTTCCTTGGCCAAGGAAGCGAGCGACGGCGACATTCCTGACGGCGCGGAGGAGGTTGACGGCGTTTTGTTCATGAAAGCCCAGGCGGGATCTTCTTTTGACGAAATGTACGGGCAAAAGACCCTCTTGCGCGCCTGCCAAGTGGCGGCGGCCGGCGGCCACAACCTGCTGGCTTTTGGGCCTCCAGGCTGCGGCAAAACCTTGGCCTTGCAGAATTTTCCCGCCTTGCTTCCTTTTTTGACGGTGGACGAGGCGCGGAGCGTCACAAGAATTTATTCGATCGCGGGCTTGATTGGAGCCGGGCAGGGGCTTATTAGAAAGCCGCCCTTTAGGCAGCCCCACATGAGCGCGAGCCTTGAGGGAATGTGCGGCGGCGGAAGCCAGTGCAGGCCGGGAGAGATTTCTTTGGCTCACAACGGCGTTTTGTTTTTGGACGAGGCGGCGGAATTTAGGGGAAGCGCCCTTCAGATGCTTCGCGTTCCCTTGGAAAGCGGCTCTGTCACTTTGAGCAGGGCGGGAAGGACGGCGGTTTATCCGGCAAATTTCCAGCTTTTGATGGCGACAAATCCTTGTCCCTGCGGAAATTACGGCTCAGAGAAAAAAATATGCCTTTGTTCCGCCAGATCGATAGAACTTTATTGGAAGAAGTTTTCTTCGCCGCTTTTGGACAGAGTGGATTTGCGTGTCAAGGTTGACATTCCTGAAGAAGGTTCCCAAATGAAATGCATTTGTTCCGCCAACGACCTGCGAAAAGGCATAGCCAAGGCCGTCAAAGCCCAAAGAGGCAGGCAGAGCGTCAAAAACGCGCGCCTTTCTCCTGAGGAAACGGCAAGCTTTTGCGTCCTTTCGGAAGAAGCGCGGGAAAGGCTAGACGAAGCCGTCTTGCGCCACGACTTTTCGCCAAGAGCCGCCGCCGCGTGCAAAAAAATCGCCAGGACAATAGCTGACATGGAAGGCTCTGAAAAAATCATGGGGGCGCACATGGCGGAGGCGGTGGACTTTAGGCGGGTGAGCGGCCTTTTGTCGTGAGCGGCGGCGGGCGAGCTGCGGGGGGTAAAATGCCGCGGCGGGTGGGCTGCGGCGCGCGGGCGGCGGGCCAAAAAAGTCTTCCGCGGCTTTTTTTGGCCTTTTTGGCCAATAAAAATTCTTTTAGAATTTCATTTACAAGTTTTAAAAAATGCGGTATAATTATAGTATTATGGCTGATTTATTGACTGACGAACAATTTGAAAAATTCCGCAAGACGATTTACGACGAAAGCGGAATCACTTTTTCCGCCACCAACCGCTCGGTTTTGGACAGCCGTCTAAAGGAGCGCCTGCGCGAAAAAAAGTTGCCGTCCATAGACGACTACTACAAGCTTATAATATCAAACCGCGAAGAAATGAAGGTGATGCTTGACGCGGTCACGACAAACCTTACCCGTTTTTTCAGAAACCAGCCGCATTTTGACGCCTTGATAAATTATGTAATACCGCATGTTCTGGAAGAAAAAAAGAAGACCGGCAACAAGGTCGTAAAGGTTTGGAGCGCCGGTTGTTCCACCGGAGAAGAGCCTTACACGATAGCCATGATTCTTAAAGACATTCTTCCGTTTCCATACACGTTCCAAATAACGGCCTCGGACCTTTCGCTAAAGTCCTTGATGGTCGGAAAGCAGGGCTTTTATCCCAACGCCCGCATCGGCGGAATTCCCGACAAGTACTTGCAGCGTTTCTTCACCAAGACTGCCGACGGCTACCAAGCCAACAAGGACTTGATGGACACGATCCGCTTTGACTACCACAACCTTAAGAACGACAGCGGCATGAGAAACCTTGACATAATTTTTTGCCGCAACGTCTTGATTTACTTTGACGAGCCGGCCCAGCTGCGCGTCATCAACCATTTCTGGGACGCTCTTTCGCCGCACTCGTACTTGTTCATCGGACACTCGGAGTCCTTGTTTGGAATGAAGACGAAATTTGAATTCTTGAAGACCGATTGGGCTTGCTTCTATCAAAAGCAGCTCAACTAGAATATAAGAGGGGAATCATATGGATGACATATCGGTACTGATTTGCGACGATTCCGCGCTTATGCGCAACTTGATTAGCCGCATCGTTGACGGAACTGAAGGAATGAACGTTGTGGCCAAGGCCGCCAACGGCCAAATGGCTCTCGAAAAGTTGGAAGAGACAAAGCCCGACGTAATTGTCCTTGACATAGAAATGCCCATCATGAACGGCATTGAATTCCTTAAGGCTCGCAAAGAAAAGAAGATTAAGATACCTGTAGTCGTGCTTTCTAGCGTCGCCATAAAGGGCGCCGCCATCACAATGCAAGCCTTGGAGTTGGGCGCGGCCGACTTCATCACAAAGCCCGCCGGTTCAGTTTCGGCTGACATTTCCGAAGTCGCCGACCAGTTGATCGACCTTTTGGCTTCTTACGGCTCTCAGTTCGCGCGGACTCAAGGAAAGGTTCCTTACATACCTGAATTTTTCCGCAAGCAAAGAAAGCTTCTTAAGGCCGAAAGTTTTGTGGCCAACAAAAAGGCCGACGAAAACGCGCCTGTTCAAAAGCCAAAGTTGGACAGGACCCAAATTCTAAGCTTCAACAGCATAGAAAAAAAGGAGCCAGTTGTCATAAAGCCCTTGCGCGACGGCGGAAAGATCGAAGTCATCGCGATTGGAATTTCAACCGGCGGCCCCAACGCCTTGCGCGATGTTTTCAAGATGATAGATCCCAGGCTTAAGCAGCCGATCCTTGTGGTTCAGCATATGCCCAAGGGCTTCACAAAGGCCTTTGCCGAAAGCCTTGACAAGATTTGCCCCTTGTCGGTGAAGGAGGCGGAAGACGGGGAGCCTGTCGAAGGCGGAAAGGTTTACATCGCGCCCGGCGACAACCATATCACTGTTGTTGAAAAGGGCGGCGAGCGCTTCATTCACTTGACTCAAGCTCCGCAGAGGAACGGACACAGGCCCAGCGCCGACGTTATGTTTGAGTCTGTGGCGCAGGTTTACAAAAACCACGCGCTTGGCGTAATCATGACCGGAATGGGACAGGACGGCGCCGCCGAGCTTGCCGAAATGCGAAAGCAGGGCGCCTGGACTCTTGGCCAGGACGAGGCTTCGAGCATTGTGTATGGAATGCCGCGCGTCGGTTGGGAAATGGGCGGCGTGCAAAAGCAAGTTCCGCTTATGAAAATGGCTGACGAAATCAGCGCCTTGGCCAGAGAGCATTTGGAAGCGTAAGAAAGCCTTTGCTTTTAAAGCGCCAAAAAGCCGCCGTCGTAAAAAACGCGCGGCTTTTTTTGTGTCAAAATACTTTTTCGATGTATGGCTTTGACGGACGAATCTTAAAGCGGCTTAGAGCCAGCGCGGCGGCGCTTGGAATTAGGATTCCCGCCAAAACGCACAGCGCCTTGAAGCCTTCCGAGCTTGGAACTTTCCAAAGGGCGAGGCTAATGGGATTTGCAAGTTGGTGGGCGGCTATGGCGCACGCCGCCGGGATTAAAAGCGAAACGACCGCTTGCGCGGCTTCGGCGGACTTGGAGGCTGCGATGACAGCCAAGTCGCCTTTTTTTATCTGAAGATTTTTCTTGTTGAGCGCCGTAAAAGGGCTTCCTCGCCTTGAGCAGCCTTCCTTGCATGAAAGGCAGGCGTTTGTGACGATTGGGCAAACCAAAGCCTCTTTGTTGTCTTGTGAGACTGAAACTATTTCCGCGCTTTGTGTCATAAATCCTCTTTTGGCTCTTTTAGTTTTGAAAGGCGTTCCTGGCAGTCCTGGGCGCCAGCCGTGTTTCCAAGTTCCGAATACGAGTCGCGCAAGTTGTAAAGCGCGTCGTAATAGTAGGGGTTTATGGAGACGGCCCGCTCAAAGGATTCGGACGCCAAATCGTATTCTTCTTGGTTGAAAAAAATCACGCCAAGCGTGTTCCATAAATGCGCGTTGGTCGGATTTTGGTCAAGGCCTGTTTGGCAATGTTGCGTCGCCTCCAAAAATTCCTTGCGCTCAAGGCAAACAATCGCAAGCTGCTCTATGCTTTCTTCGTCGTCAGGATTAAGCTTTAAGGCCGTGTCCAGCGCGCGCTTGGCTCCGTTTAGGTCGCCTTGCTTTTGGTATGTGATTCCCATGTTGAACCATAGCAAGGAGTTTTCTTTGTCGATTGTCAAGGCGCGCTTGTAGCATGCGATCGCCTCGGCGAAGTTTCCGCGAGATGTCAATTCTATTGCTTGGTTGTTCAAAAAGTCTGACGATTCCAGCATGCTTTTTTCCTTGTCTAGCGTTGGATTTTGGCGAACAAGTCCAAAATCATTTGCTTGGCGCCAGAGCCATTATCTTCCAAAAGCGAAGTTAATTCAAGCGCTTTTTGGCTTGCGGTTTGGCTTCCAAAATCGTAGGCTTCCTTTACGGCGCCTGACGATTCAAGAAGCGCAATGGCTTCTTCCACCGCCGGGCTTTGGATGCCTTCTTTGGCCGCGCGCTCGAACAAAGCGGCGACTTTTTTCTTGTCTTGGGGCTTTTTTTGAACGTGCAGCAAAACAGGAAGGGATTTTTTTCCTTCAACGATGTCGTCGCCGCGCTTTTTTCCGGGGTTGCCGCTTGTTAGGTTTTGAACGTCGTCAAGGATTTGAAAGCCCATTCCGATTCCGGCGGCGATTAAGCCCGCCTTTTGAACAAGGCTCTTGTCAAGCCCCGCGGTCAAGAAGGCCAGCCGCGCGGCGAGGCATGAAAGGGTTCCCGTCTTTAGCTGGACCATTTGTTGGTAGTCCGCGACGCTGGGAAAAAATCCGGCGTCCCTGTGCCAGGCTATGTCAAGCGCTTGGCCCAAGTGAAGGCGGCGCAGTTCCATTTCGTACAACTCATGGCATGCGATTTTTTCTTCAGCGGCAAGCGAAAGCTTGTTTATGCAAGAGGCGGCCTTGAAGTATAGCCAAGAGCCGGCGTTCAGCGCCGTGTCAAGGCCGTGCGTTATGTAGGCGCAAGGCTTTCCGCGCCGCTCTTGCGCCTTGTCCTCTATGTCGTCGTGAATGAGGCTTGCCGTATGGACAAATTCCAGCAAGGGCGAAAGGGCGAGGGCGTTTTGAATCCTTTGCCGGTCGCTGGTCGCCATTTTGGCGCACAAGACCATGAAAAGCGGCCGCCATCGTTTTCCGCCCTGTTTCACCAAGGAAAGGGTTGGCTCAAGAAGGCCTTGCAAGCCTTTTTCCTGCGGGGCTTCTTCCAATCCGAATGTTTCTTTGAGCCAGCTGGCGTCGGGGCTTTGTGGCAGTTCCGCCATAAGGACGCCCTCTATTTTGTTTTTAATGTCGTCAACAGTTTCTTGCATACGCGCATTATAGCGAACTTCGCCTGCTTTTGCTATAGGATGGGCGGCTAAAAAATGTTCGCCGAATGTCCCGACGCGACGCGCGAAAGAGCCGTCTAAACTATTGGAAAAAAATTCCGACAATATATACATGAGCCAAAACAGTTACGAAAAGCCCGATTATTGGTCAAAGAAAGCCTTTTCGGAAGGCTATCCGGCGCGTTCAGTTTACAAGCTGGCCGAGATTGACGAAAAGTTCGGCTTTATAAA
Source organism: uncultured Treponema sp. (assembly GCA_900316905.1). GTDB lineage: Bacteria > Spirochaetota > Spirochaetia > Treponematales > Treponemataceae > Treponema_D. The sequence continues at coordinate 5,821 of ONET01000068.1, read as the reverse complement.
AAAAGGCTCTGTTGTCTTGGATTTGGGCAGCGCGCCCGGAAGTTGGACAACTTTTCTTTTGCGGAAAATGGACGGCTCGGGCAAGGTCGTTTCCTGCGACTTGAATCCGCTTTCAAATTCCGTCCACGGCGAAAACCTTGTCTTTTTTCAGGGCGACTTGAACGCGAAGGAGATCCGCGAAAAAATAAAGGCGGAAGGCCCCTTTGATTTGGTCGTTTGCGACGCGGCTCCGCTTACCACCGGCAACAAGCTGGTTGACACCGCGCGTTCGGAAGGCTTGGTAGAGATGGCGATTTGGTACGCCCAAGCCATGCTCAAGCAGGGCGGAAACTTTGCAGTGAAGATTTTTCAAAGCGGCTCGCAAGGGGAGCTTTTGAAAAAAATGCGCGAAACGTTTGAAAGCGCGAAAGGCTTTAAGCCCGAGGCTTGCCGCAAGGAAAGCTTTGAGACCTATTTGATTGGCTTGAATAAAAAATGAACTTGAAATAATTAAAATAATGAGGTAAAATGTTTTGAAAGGTAGCGTTGTCGTGTTTGTCAAAAAGACTTTGGTTCAGCTTTGTCTCACTTTTGGGGTCGGCTTTTTCGCGGCCGCCTCTCTTTGCTTTATTTTCGGCAACCTTCCCAAGGACGGCAAGGGAGGCTATGAGGCTCCTGTGGCGCCTCAGTTCAGCGAGGAATTTGAAAAGGCCGAAGCCGCGCAGAACGCCGAGCTTTTGGCGGCCGCAGAAGCCGCGGAAGGGCAGGAAGACGAGGGCTTGAAGCCCCTTACGTATTTTACGTACCGAATTCGCCCCGGCGACATGATTGGCTTGATCGCCGAAAAATACGACATAAGCCAGGACACTTTGATCAGCGTGAACAACATTCGCGCGAGCCGCTTGATTCAGCCCGGCCAATACATAAGAATTCCGTCGGAAGAGGGAATTCTGTACACCGTTAAAAAGGACGGCGAGACTCCCGAGACGATAGCGAAAAAATACGAGGTTGACGCGGTCAAGTGCGCCTTTGTGAACAAGCTCAAGATTGACAGCGAGCTTAAGGCCGGAAATTCAATTTTTGTTCCCGGCGCCGAGATGGATTCCATCACTTTGAGCGAAATAAACGGCGACTTGTTCAAAAAACCGATTCACGGCTGGTACCGCCTTACGTCTTATTTTGGCTGGAGGCCAAGCCCCTTTACCGGAAGGCGCAGCTGGCACGGCGGCCTTGACATGGCTTGCCCGCGCTGGACAAAAATTTACGCCGGCATGGACGGCCGCGTTGTCGAAACCGGCTACAACAACACTTACGGAAACTATGTCATCATAAACCACGGAAACGGCTACAAGACCCTTTACGGCCACATGGAGCGCATAGACTGCGTGAAAGGACAGTGGGTCGGCACAAGCACTGTCATCGGCCGCGTAGGCAGCACGGGCGCCAGCACCGGACCGCACTTGCATTTTACGGTCTTCAAGCGCGGCAAAATGGTCAACCCCTTGAGCCTCTTGGGCTAAAGCGGCCGCCGCTTAGTGTCGATTTTCTTTACAAAAAAATCCATGTTGCTTCTAATGAAGAGCGCACAGTAGGCCGTTATCAAGGCGGCCAGCTCCACGTATGTGTATATCGTCAACGGGTGGTTTGCGCCGGGCTTTTCAAAAACGCTGAATGCGATGAAAAGCGCCGCCATCGCGATTCCGCCTATTATCCATTTTGACAGCGAAAGCGGATTTTTCTTTCCGCCGTTTTTAGCCGCGATTTTTTGCATTACGGCCAAGATGGCGGCGTCGTTTAGGGCCGTCAATTTGCTGGAGTCAGGAACCGACGAGCGCTCGGCCCTTCTTAAGAGGCGGGCTTGGGTCCTGCAATTTTTGCAAGTCAAAAAGTGCAGCGTGATTTTCAACGGGACGCGCTCGCCTTTGTCCAAGCTTAGGTATTTTTCCATAACGTCGTTGCACTTATTCATTTTCCACCAATCCTTTTTCGATTATCTTGTTTCTAAGAAGTTTTTTTGCGCGGAATATGTGGCTTTTGACCGTGTTTTCGGCAAGCGCCGTGATTTCGCTTATTTCCGCGTAGCTGTTGTCGTAGAAAAAATACAAGTCAAGGACAATTTTGTATTTTTCGGGAAGTTCCTTTAGCGACTCGCGAACTGTTTCCATCGTTAGGAGACGAAGCTCTTTTTCTTCGGGCGTAAGGCCGTTGTCGGGAAGAAGGTTTTCGTCGGCGATTGAAACATATTCCGCCCTGCGGTTGACGGAATTTATGGCCGTGTTGTAGGCCATTCTAGTGAGCCATGTTGAAAAGAGGGATTCGCCACGGAAACTGTCGAGCTTTGTGTAGGCCTTTAAAAAAACGTCCTGCGCAAAATCTTCCGCGTCGGCGGCGTTCTTGAAAAAACTCATGCCCAACGATTCCACGCGCTTTTTGTAAAGGGACATCAATTCGGCAAAGGCCGAAGAGTCTCCTGACAAAACTTCGCGCACAAGCTTTGAGTCGCGCTTGTATGCCGCCTCGCGTTCCAAGGCCTTAGGCCTTTGCTTGTTCATTTTTTGTCTTTAAAGTCCGGGTTGATCTTGTAAAAAATCAAGAGGCAAATTCCGACTGAAAGAGGAAGCAAGCCGCCAAGAAGCGCGTATGAAAACCCGTCGATAAGGGCGAAGAGCGCCGATAGCGTTATTCCTACGCCCACAAGCAAAAGTCCGGCCAAAAGAGAGAAAGTCTTTAAGTCAAATTCATTCTCTTTGTAAGAGCCTGTCCGTATCCTAAGCTTTGTTTCGTGGTGCGTCCACAAAAGGTAGAAGAACAAAATCACGCCGCCAATCGCTATTCCAACGATTGGAATGACGGCCACCACAACTTGCGCGCTTTGCGACATCGCTTCTGAATTCATGATTGCCTCCTTGTGGCGCGGCTGTCCAAGCCCCCCTTTGCGGGAAAGCCTTTGCGCCGCGCTTATTCCATAAAAATATAGTCGTCAAAGTAAATCGCGCTTATCTTTCCAAGCGAAAGCTGTCCGTTGAAGCGCTCCAGCAAAGCGCGCTTGGCCTCGCTTTCGCCTGTTGAAAGAAGGGCGTTCTTTGTCTTTGTCGAAAAGTATTCCGAAATATAGCTAGAAAACAGGCGCTTTTTTGACACAAGCTCCTCGTAAAAGGCCGAGTCGCCTCCGTTGTAGGAAAGCCAGGGAGTCACGACAAGGACCGCGGCCGGCGCCTTTGAATTTTCGTTGGGCAAAAGGCGGATTCTCAACGTTCCAAATTCCTTGAATTCCTTTTGGCCACTGGGCGCGCCTTTTACGTCTTCTATGCCGGCCGGATCAAGGCGTCTGTAGTCCGCGCCCGGCCGCTTTCCGGCCAAGAGCGCCGCTATCGTTCCCGCGACAATCGCAAGCGCGAGCGTTATGGCGGCAAGAAGAATCGCCGTGTTTATGTCGAATTTTATGCGTTCTCGCATTTTTTTATTATATCGGAGATTTTTCGTTTTATCAAGTCTAGGCCGGCGCCGCTCTTGGCGCTCGCTTCCAGCGCGTCGGGAAAGCGCTCCTTTAAGGCCGCCAGCTGGACTAAAAGCCTTTCCGAGACTTCGCCGCCCAGGCTTTCGAGCGCGTCAATTTTGTTCAAGACCACAAGGCGGGGCTTTTGACCCGCGCCGATTTGCTCCAATACCTTTAGGACTGTGGCGGCCTCTTCCAGCGCGTTTGGGTCGGACGAGTCAAGGACAATCAAGAGCGCGTCGGCGAGCGCGGCTTCTTCCAGCGTGGACTTAAAGGCGTCTATAAGCTGGTGCGGCAAATTTGAGATGAAGCCTACGGTGTCGGTCAAAAGAATTTCGCTCTCTTGGCATTTCATCCTGCGCGTCAAGGGATCTAGCGTGGCGAAAAGCTTGTTCTCCACGAGCGCGTCGCTTCCTGTTAGCGCGTTTAATAGCGAAGACTTTCCGGCGTTGGTGTAGCCGCAAAGCGCCAGCGCGGGCAACGGAATCTTTTGCCGCCTTTTTCTTTGCGTGGCCCTGTTTTGCCGGACTTTTTTTAGCTCTTCCTTTACTTGTTGAATTTTTAGCCGTGTTTGGCGGCGGTCAAGCTCCAGCTGCTTTTCGCCCGAGCCTTTGGCGCCGTAGTTTCCGCCGCGCTGGCGCGCCAGGTCTCCGTACATGTGCGCGAGGCGGGGAAGGCTGTATTCCAAGCGCGCAAGTTCCACCTGCAAAACCGCCTCCCTGGTTTGCGCCCGGCTTGCGAAAATGCGGATTATGACTTCCTGCCTGTCAAATACCGGAACGCCGCAAAGCTTTTCCCAGTTTCGCTGCTTTGTGGGGTCAAGCTCCCAGTCCATGATTATGCAGTCGGCCTGGGCCAAAAGCGCGGCGTCGCGTATTTCCTTTGCCTTTCCGCTTCCCATGCCGTAAGCGGGCTGAACGTCAAGGCGGCTCAAAATTGTTTGGCCTGCCTCTTCCATGCCCAGCGTCCAAATCAAGCCCTGCAATTCCGCGAGGCCGCTTGGATTTTCCAAAAGCGGAAGGCCGACCAACCACGCGCGCGTCTTTTTTTCTTCTTCGGCCTGAACGTCGTAAAATTTTTTCATCTTTAGAAAGCATTTTAGCGCAAAGGCCGCCAGGGCGCAATCGACAGGGCGTTTTTCGCGCGCTTGTTTTTAACTCTTTCTACTATTGAAATGCGGACAATTTGCCGATATTATAATAAGATATCCATGACCAGCGGGCAAAAAACGGCCTTAAGCCTCTTAGTTTCAGTCATTCTCTTTTGCGCCTTTTCTTTGGCGGCCTTCGCGGGCTTGTTTTCCGCGATTGACGCGCGCTTTTACGAGCCGGCCAAGATTTACGGCATACGGGAAAGGCTTAAGAATGTCGCGCTCGCTTGCGACGAATATTTGTCCGCCTTGGGGGACCGCTTTGCCACCGGGGAAAGTTCCTTCCTAAAAAATCCGTCCGTGGCAAGCTATGTGGAAGCAAAGGCTGGCCAAGAAGACGTTTTCGCGCGCTCGGAACTTTTGGGCGACCTTCGTTCTTCCACCCAGGGCTTTTTGGGCTTGCGCGTCTTGGACAAAAACCAAAATTCAATCCATTACTCAACGTTCGCTTCCGACATTTTGCGCCGCGACGAAAAAAATAATTTGACCGCGTACAAAAATTATTTGGACTGCCTTTCTCCTTCGGGAAAGCAGGAAATTCCCGCTCAAATAATTTCTTGCGAGGATACGGCCGGAGATTTGGCCGCCGGAAAAAAAGTTTATTTTGACGCCGACAAGCGCGTCGTGTTTTCATATCCGCTTTACGACAGGTATTCTGTCTTTAGGGGAACGGCTCTCTTTTATGTCAACGCCTTGGACTTTTCAAACGCGCTTCTAAAGCGGGGCTTGATTTCGGTTGGCGAAGGCTTCACGTTTTTGGCAAACGGACAGACAGGACAGGATTCTCTTTGCGGCTATGTTTTTGGAATTCCTTCGCTTGGACTTTCCGCGCAGGAAGAAATTGAAAATGGCGTTTTGGACGCTTGGAAAAATGACAGCGCGAGCGTCCAGCGGCTTTTTTCAATTGACGCGGACGGAAAAAATTTTTTGGTCGCGCTGAGCGAGCGGTCCAAGTCAGGCGTTTTTGCGTGCGGAATTTTCAACGACGACATTTTCTCTCTTTCCAAAGCGGCGCGCTTTTTGATTTTGGCTTGCGTGATTGGTGGTGCAGTTTATGTCACTAAAATGATTCAAAAACAAGGATTGAGCGAGTATGCTGGAACTTATATCGCATACGATCATGTATCAGAAGAATCCGTTGTTGAATCTTTGGGGAAAGGTGATTCCTTAGGAGAAGGTGATTCCTTAGGAGAAGG